>NZ_JABBYO010000018.1 GCF_012958305.1 Tautonia rosea
AGCCGCCATCGAATATGTGCGCTATTTGCGCTGTGTCGATGCCGAAGAAGCGCGCTTGAAGCCCGGCCTCCACCAGGCCCTCCGCGACTGGCGCGAGCGGAAACAGCACGCCGTCCGACGCCGCGCCCAGGATCTCAAACACGATCCCGAAACCGTCATCACCGAATTGCATGAAAGCGCCTTTGGTATTGACTGGATGCTCCGCCACTGGCGCACCTTGCACACCCTCCTCGTCTCCGGCCGAGGCTGGACCGGACGCGACCTGATCACCGCCCTGCACCTGCTCGGCCACCCGGCGACCTCCCCGACCGACCCGACCGGTGAACCCGCCCTCGTCTGGTCCCTCGCCGCCGCCGCCTTCCCGAAAGTGGTCCAACCCGCCACCGCCACCCCCGGCGACCCCTCCGCCGCCGATCGCCTCCGATCCTTCGTCGACCACCAGATCGCCCGCCTCGAAACCCTCCGCCCGATCGTCTGGGACGACGTCGACCGCCCCGAGGCCGACGCCATCGAGGTCGCCGCCCTGATCGACACCAGCAAGGACGGCCAGCTCTGCCACCGCTACCGCCGCGACGCCTTCCGCGACTTCCACAAATCCCTCAACGCCCTGACCCGCCTCCGCTCCGAACGCTCGAAGACCTTCGCCCGCGAGGCGAAGCTCATGGACGCCTCCCGCTCCCAGCACTCCGACCGCCCCGCCTACGTCCCGCCTCCTCCCCCCGATTCCCGAAACGAACCCCCGTTCAACCCGGCGACCTCGCCCGACGATCGCCATAACCCAAAGCCAAAAAGCGAGATCCGAAACGCAACCCCCGGAGCCTTCTCCTCCCCCGACCAGCGCACCGAAGGGCGCACCAACGAGCGCACCGAGGCCGATCGAACTGCTCCCGCCCCCCCTCCAACCGCTCCGAGCCCCCCGCAAGCTCCCCCTTCCAGACGGACGACCGCCCCGGACCCCGCGTGACCTGACCGCCGACCTCCCCATCCCCCCGCCTTCGGGCCGGATCAACTCCCGGCCGGCGATCGTCCTCCGCGCCGATCCTCCGAGGCGATTCGGTTGCATCCCGGTGCCCCCCTCGGCCATCCTGGGGCGATCGCCCCGCCGCCACTCGGGGCCGACCTTCCCGCGGCTTGCATCGGAGGATACCTCGTGCGATACCCCTCGGTCCTCGTCACCGACTTCGACGGAACCCTCACCACCCACGACTATTACAAGCTCGTCCGCGACCGCCTCGTCCCCGACGACACCCCCGACTACTGGGCCCTCTACCGCAACGGCCAGCTCTCCCACTTCGAGGCGCTTCGGGCCTACTTCGCCGCCGCCCGCCCCGACGAAGCCACCCACCTCGCCCTCGTCGATTCGATGGAGATCGACCCGAACCTGGCCGCTTCGGTGGCCGCGCTCAACGACCAGGGCTGGAAGGTGGTGGTCGTCTCCAGCGGCTGCCAGTGGTACATCGACCGCCTGCTCCGTCAGGCCGGGGTCAACCTTGAGGTCCACGCCAACCCCGGCGCCCTCGAAGCGGGCCGCCTGGCCATGCACTGGCCGACCGACACCCTCTACCCCTCGAAGCAGACCGGCGTCGAGAAATCGGCCGTCGTCCGGGCCTTCCTCGAAGAAGGCCGCACCGTCGCCTACGCCGGAGACGGCTCGACCGACGTCGAGCCGTCCTTGCTTGTCCCCGCCGATCGCCGCTTCGCCCGCGCCGACCTGGCCGACGGCCTCCGCGAGCACGGCGAGTCCTTCCGCCCCTTCGAACGCTGGTCCGAGGTGGCCCACGCCCTGCTTGCCTCCACCGGGGAGTCCTCATGAGCGGCGGACGCACTCAGGTCGGCATCCCAACCTTCGTCCGGATCAAGCCCGGCGCGCTCGATCGCCTCGGCCTCTACGCGAGCCGCCACGCGCATCGCCGGATCGCCCTGATCGTCAGCGAAGGGCTTCCGGCCGCGATCGTCGCCCGAGCCGAAGACGCCCTGAAGGCCGAAGGGGCGACGGCCGTCCATCGGATCGACGCCGGCGAGGCCAGCTTCGAGGCCGCCTCGGACCTCTTCGCCGCCTTGCCCCGAGACGCCGATGCCCTCATCGGCCTCGGCGGCGGCAAGGCGCTCGACGTGGCCAAGTACGTCGCCTTCCTCGTCGGCAAGCCGAGCTACGCCGTCCCCACCTCGCTGTCGAACGACGGCTTCTGCTCCCCCCAGTCCAGCCTCACCCTGCGCGGCGATCGCCGATCCTTGCCTGCCGCCTTGCCGTTCGCGGTCGTCGTCGATACGACCGTCTGCCTCGGCGCTCCTCGGCCCCTCTGGTGGTCCGGCGTCGGCGACCTCGCTGCCAAGGTCACGGCCGTGAAGGACTGGAAGCTCTCCTACCACGCCACCGGCGAGCCGGTCGACGACTTCGCCGCCTTGCTCTCCGACGCCACCGTCTCCCAGTTCTTCGCCCGACCCACCCACGACGACGAGGGGATGCGACTGCTCGGCACCGCCCTGATGCTCAACGGCATCGCGATGGCCGTCTGCGGATCGTCTCGCCCCGCCAGCGGCGCCGAGCACCTGATCTCGCACGCCCTCGACGCCGGTTCCCAACGCCCCCGCCTGCACGGCCTTCAGGTCGGCGTCGCCACCTACCTCGTCAGCCGATTGCAAGGCGAAGGGACCGCCCGCATCGCCGACGCCTTCGACCGCACCGGCTTCTGGGACGGCATCCGCGCCGATCCGTTCGTCACCTCCGAGTGGCTCGACGCCGTGCGCCGCGCCCCCCGCATTAACCCCGGCCGCTATACCATCCTTTCCTCGCGCGACTGCCTCGCCGAGGTTCGCGACCTCATCGCCACCGACGACCGCCTCAAACCCTGCTTCATCCCGTGATCCGGCCAATCGCTGTTCACCGTCCTGTCCGAGATGTCGTATGAAGAGAGAGACAGACCGACAGACGAACATCCCCCGGCCTTGACATCCAGGACTCGAAGCACTCATGGCCGCCGATCCCAGGAAAGACGCCTTGGTTTGGCTTCGAAACCGATCACACGCGAGAATTTCCCAAAGATCCCGGTCCTCTTGAACGTATTCACCACAGTGAAACGGGCCGATTGGTGCGGCCCTGAAGGAGAAACTCCAGGGAACTCCAAGGTGGCTGATGCGCGTTGCAATCCTCCCAAGTCTGACGACGGCTCTGATGGCCCTGGCAATCGCTCCGGCCTTGGCCCTCGGTGATGAGGTCAACGACACGGCCGGCGCCCGTTATCGTGAAGCGATTCAAGAGGCGAGCCAGGCCATCGCCGAGGGGAACCCAGACCGGGTCCTCGACCTGCTCGACGTGACCGACCCCGCGCTCCGCGGGTTCGAGTTCGAGGCCCTCGATCGCGCCGCCCGGTTCGGTCAGCAAGGTGGGTCGGGCCTGGCGATCGATCGCGTTGCCACCCCCGAGGGCGTCCAGGCCCGATACGGCCGACTCAACCCGGTGACGCTCGACGTCGCCTTCATCTGCGCCGACGGCACGATCCGGGTCCGCCCCTTGAGGAACCCCGACGCGCCGTTCCGAGTCGTCGAGGCCTCGACCGATCGCCTCTGGTCCGGGGCCTTCAGCCTCGACGGCTCGACCTTCGCCGCCGGAGACGAGCAAGGAACCGTCACCGTCTGGAACGCAACGACCTGGGAGCAAGTCGCCTCAGCTTCGGTCGGCAATCGACCCGTCCGGGAACTGGCCGTCGCTCCCGACGGCTCGGCCTTCGCCGCCGAGGGGGAAACATCGATGGTCCTCTGGGATGTTCACGCCAACCGCAAGATCGGCGACGTCGGCGAGCGGTATAACTTCGGCGAAGGAATCGCCTTCAGCCCCGACGGCCGGCTCGTCGCCTCGGGAGGAATGTTTGACGTGCTCCTGTTCGACGCAAAGACGGCCGAGCCGGTCCGATCGTTCGAGCACGCCTCCTACACCATGACCCTCGCCTTCGGCCCCGACGCTTCCCGAATCGCCAGCGCGACCCGAGGCAACATCTCCCGCCTACTGGCGGTCTTCGAGGTCGAGTCCGGCCGCAAGCGCTTCGATCGCCAGCCGGCTGAGAAGTATGTGCTTGGCATCGCCTTCAGCCCCAACGGCCGCCGCCTGGCCGCGACCGGATGCGACAACGCCCTCTTGATCCTCGATGCTGACTCGGGAGCCGAGATCGTCCGCTGGCCGCGATCAGTTTGCGGTAATCTGCCGACCTTCTCGGCCGACGGCCGCGTTCTTGCCTGGTCCGAGCCGGGAGGACTCATGGTCATCGACCTCGACACCACGCCCGACCCCGACCGCGCCCCGGAGCCGGTCCCGGCCCCATGAGCCTCGCCCGAATTACGTTAAAACTTTGGCCATGTCAGCATAAGTCGATCTGTAGACGGGGCCCGCTTCGGCAAATCCCGGACCGAGGGCGGGCCCTGCCCGTTCGATCGCGATGCCTGGCCTCCTGCCCGTGAACCCATCGATCGATTGCGGTGCCCGGCCTCCGATCCTCGGCGCCCGGGGGGTGTCCTTCCGGACCCCGGGCGGGGGAGCCGGGCCGGGTCCGTTACCAGTCGAGGTGCAGCGCGGCCAGTTCCGAGCGAAGCGCGTGCAGGTCCCAGACCTCGACCACGCGGTCCTCGGGCGATCGGAAGTCGAGGCTGGCCAGGTGGCGGCCGTCGGGGCTGAAGGTCAGGCCGAGGATCGGATCGCGACGCCGAGGGAGCCGCAGCAACCGGCGAGGGGAGGGATTGCGGAGGTCGCCCAGTTCCCAGAGGTTCAAGACCCCGCCACCGTCGCCAATCGCCAGCAATCGGCCATCGGGGCTGAATGCGACGGAGAGCGTCCAGCGGGTCGCGCTCGGGTCGGGCGATGGGAACTCGGCGACGACCGTCCAGGAGTCGGTGGTGATCAACCGGGCATCACCGGCCTCGCCCCCCAGCACCAGCAGGCGGCCGTCGGGGCTCAGGGCGAGACTGCGGCACAACTCGAATTCGGGCAAGGCGATCGGCTTGGGCCGGTTCCCCTCGCCATCGATCGCCCAGGCGTGCAGGTCGCCCCGATCGAGGAAGTAGAGGGTCAGGCCGTCGGGGCTGAGCACGGTCGTCGGCTGGAACGGTTCTCGGGGAACGCTCGGCTGGGCGCGATCGCCTCGGCCCGAGAGTTCCAATCGGTTCAAGGTGCCCGGTCCGCCGCGGTCGTCGGCCCTCCAGAGCCAGAACTCGAAGGGGGGCCTCCAGGAGCCTCGGGAGCGCCCCGAGCCCGAGCCGTCTCGATCGCCGTCCCGATCGCGGCGGGACGCCTCTTCCAGGCGGAGGTCGAACTCGCGGAGCACCAGCGCGGTCCGGCCGTCGGCCGACTGTGCCATCAGGCGGAGGCCGCTGGTGGGGGCCGTCGCATCGGTCTGAGGGGGCCACGGGGTTCCGTCGATCGGCTCGGAGGCGTCGGGCGAGGCGAAGCGGGCGAGGCCCTCGGGACCGAAGGCAAGCACCCGGCCCTCGGGGTCGAAGGCCAGGGCCGCGGACTGTCCTTCCTCCCGTTCCCAGGGTCGGGCTCGGGTCGGGCAGTGGTCGGGATGCCAGACGCGCGGGGCGTCATGGTGCAGGGGGAGCAGCATCAGCCCATCGGGGCCGAAGCTAGGCAAGCGGGTCGGCTCGTCGGTGGGAATCTCGAAGCCGACCCGGCCGATCGGCTCGACGATCGACCAGACCTCGGTCGTTGGTCCCGAGGCCACCAGCAGGGTCCGGCCATCCGCAAAGGCAACATCCTGCACCCAGGTCGCCGTCGGAATCGAGGCGACCGGCGCATTGGCCGCCGGGTCCCAGATCTCGACCCCGGTGGTCCGGCCCGCCGTGACCAGCAGCCGGCCGCTCGGGCTGAACCGGAGCATCCGGACGAACCCTTCGCTCAGGCCGGGCAACGGCACGGCCGGCGACCCGGACCAGGGGTCCACCTCCCAAAGCTGCACCCGGCCATCTCCGGCCGCGGCGATCAGGCCTCCCGGCCCGACCGTCAAGGCCGTCAGGCCGATCCCGGTGTCGAAGCCGGACAGCCGGCCGCCGTCGTCGGCATCGAAGATCACCAGGCGCGTCTCCGGAGCCGTCCGACCGACGACCACCGTCTTGCCCTCCGGGTCGAACTCGACCAGCGGCCAGGGGGGAATCCGAAAGCCGGGCTCGAAGGTGATCTCGTCGAGCGTTGCCAGGGGAGCGGGAGAGGCGTCGATGTCCCAGAGGCGAACCCGAAGGCCGACGGTCGACACGCGCGACCCGCGGCCCGACCGACCCGAGTCGTCGTCCGATGCCTCGCCGTTCTCCGACCCCTCGGCCGGGGGGCGAGGAATCGCCTCAATCGTCACGAGCCGATGGCCCTGCCTCGGAGCGAGCAGGCCGAGCACCTCGGCGCCATCGAGATCCAGCGGCCGAACCGACCCGCTATCCGGATCCACGAGCAAAATGCCCGTTCCCTCGGGGTTCAGCACCGCGATCGACGGGCCAACGACCGCCAGGTGCGGTCCCCAGGCTCCTCGTCGAGGGGAGCCCGATGGCCTCGACTCCTCGTCCCCTTCGGCCTCGGCTCGGACCCGGGGCAGGCGAAGGGGAATCGTCAACAGGGCAATCCGGTCATTGGGATCCCAGAGGGTGAGGGTCTCGCCATCCTCGCTCAGCACGGCCAGGTGATGGGGGGTATCGTCCTCGGACTCGACGAGGGAGACGAGGCCGCGGACCCGGCCGGTCGCCAGGCTCGGCCGGTCCTCGACATCCCGAGCGGCCAGCAGTTCCAGGGCCTCGTCGCGCAGCGCCACCCGCATCGATTCCTCGGGGGCCAGCGCGGCGGCCTCGCGGAGCTTCGCCCGCCCTTCGTCGCGGCGGCGGGGCATGGTCGAGGCCCGCAAGACCGGCAACTGGCTGAGCAGCTCGCCGGCTCGGGCCACCTGTTCGGCCCGCGTCGCGTCCCGCTGTTTTTCCAGGGCCGCGGCCAGTTCGCGCTGAAAGACCAGGGCCCGGTCTCGTTCATTGGCAACCCGGACGTAGGCGACGGTCGCGGTGATGAGGATGGCCGCGGCGGCGATCGTGGTGATGATCGACGCGGTCGGGTGCCGCTGGACGAGCCGCCAGGTGCGGCCGATGGGGCTGATTCGGCGGGCCTCGACCGGCTCGAAGTTGAGAAAGCGGCCGAGGTCGTCGGCCAGCTCGGCGGCCGATTCGTAGCGGTCGCCCGGGCGCTTGCTCATGGCCTTCAGGACGATCGTTTCCAGGTCGCGAGGCAGGCGACGGGCGAAGCGTCGCAGCGGGGGCGGGTCGCGGTCGACGATCTGGCGGACCAGCTCGGCAGAGGTCTGGCCGTCGAACGGCGGGCGGAGGGTCAACAGTTCGTAGAGGGTAGCCCCCAGGCTGTAGACGTCGGTGGCCGGGCCGATCGGTCGGCCGTCGGCCTGCTCGGGGCTCATGTAGCGAGGGGTGCCGACCGGGCCGTCTCCTCGGGTCTGCCCAGGGTCTTCGAGGCGGCGGGCGAGGCCGAAGTCGGCGACCCAGACGATCCCCCGAGCGTCGACCAGGAGGTTCGACGGCTTCACGTCGCGGTGGATGATCCCCCGCCGATGGGCGTAGGCCAGCGCCTCAGCCGCCTGCTTGCCGACGCGGGCGACCCATCGGTAATACTCCGAGCCGGTCGGGGGGACGAACGCGGGGGGGCGGTCGTCGATCCGAGACGGATCGGCCGCGAGCCGGACCCGTCTCGACCACGATCCGGGCGTGTCGCCGCCGGCCGTCTGGCTGGGCAGCGACAGCAGGCCGGAGCCGACGCTGTCGTCTCGGGCCGCTGTAGACTCGTTGCGGTCGGTCGGCATCGGGCTGCGACCGCTCGGCGAACCGGAGGCGGTCATCCGGTCCCTCCGCAAGACGCGCAAGACCCGGTCGAGCCCGCTCCCCTCGATCCGCTGCATCGCGTAGTAGCAAAGACCGCCGACCTGGCCCACGTCGAAGACCGGCACGATGTGGGTGTGGTGCAGCCCCGCGGCCGTCTTCGCCTCGTTCAGGAATCGCCGACGGCCCGACGACCCCGGCGCGGCATGGCCGCCGAGGATCTTCAAGGCCACCGGCCGATCGAGATCCACGTGAACCGCCTCGTAGACGACCCCCATGCCCCCTCGACCCAGTTCCCGGACGATCCGGTACCCAGCCACCCGGTAGCCGGCGGCCAGGCGGCTCGACCCGACGCCGCCGGGACCGGTCCCTGATCCGACGAGCCCCTGAACCAGGGCCAGGCCATCGAGGGCTTCGCGCAGCTCGTCGGCCAGGTCCGGGTACGACTGGACGAAGGCGTCGGGCTCGGGAGCCCGGCCTGCCTCGGCCAGCTCCAGATACGCCTCGATCGCCTCGCCGAGGCGTTCGTCCCGGTCACTGGCTTCGGTCCCTGCGTGCTGCAACGCCATGATGGGCCCTCAAAGGAGCGGAGATCGACGGGTCAAAGCGGTTGGCCGTTGAGGGGACGTGGCCGCGATCCGATGGCGAAAGGAGAAGGAGGCGGAACCTCCTTGCACTTCTTCAAGCGTTCTTCAGGCCCGGCTCGGCCCCTCAATCTTCTTCGAACCGCAAGGAACCGCCCGGCGGGCCTTCAAGGGTCTGCTTCAGGCGCTTGAGCCCCTTGGCCCAGAGGCCTCGGACGACCTTGCGGCCCACGCCCATCTGCTCGCCGATGGCTTCGAACGACTGATTTTCGGCGTGATAGCGCCAGAGGACCTCGGCCTCGGCCTCGGGCAGGTCGGTCAGCGCGTCGGCGAGCAGGACGATCAGCTCGCGACGGCTGGCCTGTTCGCTCGGGCTGGTCTGGCTCAGGGCGAGCACGTCGAGCAACCGCCCGCCATCACCACCTCCGGAGGGTAATCCGCCCCCTTCGGCGTCCCAGGGAGCATCGAGCGGCATGGCCTTCACATCGCCGATCCGCTTGGCTCGGCTGTGGTAGCGGCCCAGATCGGCCAGCTTTTGCCCGACCAGTCGCCGCAGCCAGCCGACCAGCGCCGCCTCGTTTTGCCCGGTGAACGAGGGGAACTGGCGGACGACCTCGACCAAGGTCTCCTGAACCACGTCGGACAGCTCGACCCGCTCTCGGAGCCTCGGCCCCATGCCCGATCGGACCACCATGCGCAGGTAGTTCCGGTAGAGGTTGCACAGTTCTCCCAGCGCTTCGGTCCGTCCGGATCGGGCCTCAGCCATCAGTTCGGTCGGTCCGGAAGTCATCGGCAGTGGCCTCCGCGCGGGAATGCCGGTCAGGCTCGTGTTCAACCGTGGCGATGGTGGGAGGTTGGGGTGGCTTCGGTCGAGCCGAGCCCCGCTGGCCGTCGCGATGCCCTCGCATTGCTCAACGGGGGGCACGATGGCCTCAGCCACCGCGATCATTCATTCGTAGCAGGTCGCCTTGAGGATCGACCGAACCGAACCGGACGCCTCCCCTCGGTGGTGATCAATCGCCCGGCCGAGCACGCGGTCCTCCTTACGAATTCGTTCTTTCATCATGATCGGCGCCGAACCGCCCCACGACAAGCCCAGACGAGGGGGCGTGGGGCCGTCCTGGAGATTGAACCCCGGCCCGTTCGATCCGGATCGGGGCGCAACGCAAGACGCCCCCCGCCGGAAGACCGGCGGAGGGCGTCGGGGGTTGTGTGTCTGACTGGGCTCGATCGCGAGGGATCGGCTCAGGCGTCCTTGCGGGCGAGGGCCCGGCGACGCAGGCCCAGGCCACCGGCCAGGGCGACAAGGAAGACGGCGATCGAGGCCGGCTCAGGAATTTGCACGGCTTCGATGCGGCCCTGGATGCTCGTCCGGCCACCGTTGGTGGTGAACGGAGCGATATCGACCGGGTCGATCTTGGTGATGGTGACGATGAAGTCGTCAACCTGGAACGTGGGCAGGTTCGCCGGGTCGAGGTTGAACGTCGCGGTGACGTTCGACTGGGTCTCGCCGGTGATCGTGCCGTTGAGCAGGCCATCGATGAAGATCGGGGTCTGGTTGAGGCTCGGCACCTGTCCGTTGACCTCGCCGACGGTCATCGCCAGGGTGAACGGGGTGTCGGTGTAGGTCGTCGAGACGTTGGCGCCGAGGTCGGGCAAGACCTGGAACTCGCCGAAGCTGACGTTCGACGGGGTGCGGACGGTTTGCTGGATGATCCCGTTGTAGTTCAACAGGTTGCCGCCCGAGATGGTCGACGTATCGTTGAAGGTTCCCGAGCTGCTGAACTTCAGCAAGGGGCTTGCCGGGGTCGTTTCGACGACGGGAGCGGAAACCGGCTCGGCTTCCGTTTCCGTGGCTTCGACGACGCTGGTGGTGCTGATCAGCTCGTCCGCATCCTGGGTCTGAACCACCGAATCGATCTCGTCGGCCGAGACCACGGGACCCAATCCCAGGAAGCCGAGAGCCAGGGCCATACCCGCCAGTCGCAGCCCGGCCCAGCCTTGAATCGTGTGCATCCTTCCCTCCTGAATCATCGAAGTTCGCCGCCCCTCCGGAGCGACGGGACCGGGCTTCCACCGAGCATCGGTGGCTGCCCCGGCCTCGGAATCGTGGCCAGACCTCCGGGACCCCCGGCCCGATCCGCCCCGCAGACGACCGCCATCGCGGCCGCCTCGGCCGGAGCGATCGGGGCTAAATCGTTGGCCCGCGAACCGAAGCCCCGGGGAAATCCCCCGAGCCCGGGTCACGTCCTCGCCCCCCTGACCGATGGTCGGTGGAGGAACGATCGGACCAGAGCCTCTCTTTGCGAGCGAAGGCGACCGTGCCGCGCCCGTTGCAATCTCTTGGCGGGTCAATCGAGTGTGACGAAGCTGCAGTCGAGATCGAGCCATCTTCACCGGCCTCCCTGCCGGCCCGAGTCGATGGATCGTCGAGTCCGTTCGCGACGCTCCGAGAAGGTGGAGTTCCGAAACCGGGGCGGAGAATACTGGAGGCCCCCGGGACTGTCCACCTCAAGTTTTCGAATTCTTGGCGATTCGACTGAAGTTCTTCCCGGGACTCGCCGAAGTGCCGCACACGCCCTCCGCCTTCAGCCCGCCCGGCACGATCCCGGGAACGCCATCCCGAGTCAATTCCCGACAGAATGCTGAAGCCCCGGTTCGACCTCGGGGCTCATCCCATCCAAGGACCTCGGACCGACTCTCTGGCGATAACCCCCAAGCCTGAAGTGCTTTGCGAGAATGAACTCTCATTTTCTGGCCAGGGAGAGGTTCTTTTTTTTCAACACACCCGAAAAACAGCGAAGGCAATCCATTTTTCTTCTTGAATCGTTCACTGCCCACTTGATTCGGAAGGCCAAGGATCGCTATGACAGAAGACCGTTGAGTGAGATCGAGCCCCTTCATGCATCTGCATGCAATGCTTCACTCGGCAAAAACTTGAGACACGAGCGGACCCTTCTCCCGACTGCTCGTGGTAGCGTTCGATTGAAACGAAACACAATCCGTCGCAGGGGAGCCAATCATTCACGGAACACAATTCCGGCAGAATGCTGCCGAGTTGTTTTGCGTGAAGATTCAAATCAGGCCCAGGCCGGAGCGATTCGTTTCTCGTCGCGATCACTCTCAGCCTCCTCAACCAACGTCGGTGGAGTGAGGCACGTTCTCAATTGAGGGTTTTGCCTGTCGGAGAGGCGTCGGATCGGACCTTGCGGGGATTGGTCGTACGGTCTCTTCCCATCGGTAATTCGTTCGAGACCACGCTTCCGAACCGTGACCTCTGGGCGGTTCATTGTAAGATGAAAACGCCCGAGACTACGCCGCAACGCGCAGAGTGGGAATGGTTGCTTGCTCCAATTCCGCTCAACGCGTGTGGTCGTCATTTGCAGGATCGAAAGGTTCGCGATGCTTTTGGTTCTGTCAAGTGTTTCGCATCACACGCCCTTTTCTTGCACTCCGCCCTGAGAGGGAAGGCATTTTTTTCTTCGAAGCCGGTGCTGTCTTCCCGACACCCGTTCCATCTTTTTTTTACATCTGCCGGCAGTCCCTTCTCGATACTCCCGGAGCTTCTCAATGAATCGTCCTCCTCGATCCCGCCGTGGCCCGCGTCGCGGCTTTACGCTGATCGAATTGCTCGTCGTTATCGCGATCATCGGCGTTCTGATTGCTCTGTTGCTTCCGGCCGTGCAGAGTGCTCGCGAGGCGGCTCGTCGCGCCCAGTGCACGAACAACATGAAGCAGATGGCCCTGGCCGCCCACAACTACGTCGATTCCTGGCAGCGGCTCCCCTCCGGCATGCGCTGGGGGTGGATTCCGGGACGCCCCGGCTGGGTGACGTCGTTGCACGGGCCGATGCCGGGCTTCCTGCCTTACGTTGAGCAGACGGCCCTGGCCAACGCCATCAACTACGACCTCAACATGTTCGACCCGGTGAACCTGACGATCCACGGCACGAGCGTCTCGACCTTCGCCTGCCCGAGCGATCCGACGGCCACTGAACTGAGCGTTCATAACTCGACCGCCTACCCGCGGATGGCCCATACCAGCTACGCCGGCAACGGCGGTCTGTGGCCGAGCAACACCTACTCGCTGCCGCCGACCGCCGGCTTCCCGAGCGGCCTGGTTCACCCGCAGTTCGGCCGCGTTCGGGCCAACTCGCTGGGCATCTTCTCCGTGCATAGCGAGACGACCTTCGCCGAGATCAAGGACGGCCTGAGCAACACCATCATGTTCATGGAGCATGCCAACGGCATTCTGGCCGAGCGCACCCCCGCCGAGAACGGCGACTGGGGCTGGTGGACCTCGGGCGCTTACGGTGACACCCAGATCACCGCGATGTACCCGATCAACGCCCACAAGAAGATGCCGCGCTTCGCTCCGGCCAACGCCTGGGCCGACGCCCACATCATGGCCGCCAGCAGCTTCCACCCCGGCGGCGCGAATTTCGCCATGGCCGACGGCTCGGTGAAGTTCATCAAGGAAACGATCGACACCTGGGCGATCGACCAGACCACCCAGTTGCCCGTCGGCCTGACGACCCAGACCAACGGCTCGGCCTTCTGGGCGACGACCTACGAGGTGGCTGATCCGACGATCTTCCGGTCGGGTGTCTACCAGGCCCTGTCCACCAAGAACCGCGGCGAGGTCATCAGCGCCGACCAGTTCTAAGCTCAACAGGTCTGACCCGGCCAGGTCGGTGACTCGTCGGGAATGCGAGATCGCATCCCTCGTTTCGACCTGACCGGTCAGGCGATTCCGCTTGCCTGGTCTTCTGGACGACGATTATGCCCCGCTCGGGTCGGACCACAACCGATCCAAGCGGGGTTCTCTTGCTTGAATTCGGGGCCCACGGACGGCCAACGTTGTTTGCCTGCATTGATTGACTGAGAGGAGCGTCCATTGTTCTCACGCACTGATCGAAGCCAACCCGCCGTTGGCCCGCGTTGGACCGTTGCCGGGATGTTCGGAATCGTCGGGATCGCGGCCTGCCTGCTGGCGGCCGGGTGCTCGGGAGGAGAGACGGCCTCCTCCACTGCGGTCGACGGAGATGATGCCGGCCTGGTCGACCTTCCGGCCGAAGAGGAAGTCAAGTCTTCCGCCCCGAGCGTCAACGCGGCCACTCCCGGTGGCAAGGGGCCACGAGGCGCGGCCGCACCGCCGACCCCCTGAGTTAGTGGCGGCCGATGGGGAGCGAACCAGCCTGGCTCCTTGTCCCCAAGGCCCTTGCGGGCGATACTCGGCCGATCCCGCCTCGCTTCGGCGCGCATGAACGCGTGAAACGGGGTGGGATCGGAGACGGTTTCGATCCCTGGGAATCTGCAGACACCGTCGCTCAACCTTGCCGATCAACGAAGGATGGCACGATGATGGAATTGCGCCGCCTGACCTCTGGCCTCGTGCTGCTCGTGGTGGTCCTGGCCGGGCCGAGTCGTGCCGGAGCGGCGGAGCAAGGGCTGCCGGAAGGGCTCGCCACGTCGTTGACCTTCGCGGCGACCTTCGACCAGGGCTTCGATGCCGACGTGGCACAGGGCGATCCCACCTTCTTTTCCGCCGCGACGGCCGCGAGGGAAACCCCGGTGGCCGGGCCGGACGGCCCCGGCATTGATCGCATTGCCGAGGGAGGTCGATCGGGCGGGGCCTTGCGATTCACCCAGGAGAACCGGCGGGTCCACTTCTTCCGCGTCGAAGATAACTTGCCGTTCGAAGGTCCCGACGGTGACGGCTGGTCGGGCTCGATCTCCTACTTCCTCAACCTCGACCCCGAGTCGGAACTGCCGCCGGCCTACGTGGACCCGATCCAGATCACCCAGAAGGCCTGGAACGACGCGGCCATCTGGAACGACTTCACCAAGGACGATCGCCCCCGCGTCTTCCGGCTCGGCGTGCTGGCCGACCTCAAGGTCTGGAATCCGGAAAATGCAGACTTCGACGCCTTGCCCCCCTCTGAGAAGCCGGTCGTCCCCGTGACCGACACCCCTTTCGCCAAGGGCCGCTGGACGCACATCGTCATCACCTTCGATCACTTCAACACCGGACGGACGGACGGCGAGGCCCGGCTTTACCTCGACGGCGAGCTGCAAGGGGCCGTCTCGGGCTGGAACCAGCGCTTCTCGTGGGACCCGAGCCAGGCGGTCATCTTCCTTGGCCTCGGTTACGCGGGTCTGATGGACGACCTGATGATCTTCGACCGCTCGCTTTCGGCCGACGAGGTCCGGCAGTTGACCGAGGCCGCCGCTTCCGGCTCTCCCCTGCTGACCCCCTGACCGACGGCCGTTCTCCTTCCAGATCGCTGGCATTGCTCGCCGGTGGTGCGATCGTTACAATTGGCGATTCGCAATCCCCCAACGTGGCGATCACGGTACGCCTCCCATGTTCGACGACATCCAGCACCGCCTGTCAGACGCGCTCGGCCGGTTCAAGGTCCGTGGCAAGCTGACCGAGGCCAACATGCAGGAGGGCCTGCGGGCCGTCCGGACCGCCTTGCTGGAAGCCGACGTCAACTACGAGGTCGTTCAGCGCTTCATGAAGCGCGTGACCGAGAAAGCCGCCGGCCAGGAGCTGATCAAAAGCGTTCGCCCCGACCAGCAGATCGTCAAGATCGTCCACGACGAGCTGATCGAGTTGATGGGCGAGGGCGATCCTCACATCCGCTTCGAGAAGTCCGGGCCGACGGTGTTGATGCTCTGCGGCCTGCAAGGCTCGGGCAAGACGACCACCTGCGGCAAGCTCGCCCGCCGAATGCTCGGCCTCGGGCGCAAGCCGCTCCTCGTGGCCGCCGACCTGCAACGCCCGGCGGCCATCGAGCAATTGAAGGTCCTCGGTCAGCAACTCGACGTTCCGGTCTACACCGAAGACCCGTCGAAGGCCGACCCGGTCGAGGTCTGCCGCAAAGGCGTGGCCGAGGCCGATCGCCTGGGCCGCGACACGGTGATCCTCGACACCGCCGGCCGATTGCACGTCGATGACGAGCTGATGGACCAGCTCAAGAAGATCGAGAAAAAGGTCCGCCCGCATCAGGTCTACTTCGTTTGCGACGCCCTAACCGGGCAGGACGCCGTGGCCTCGGCCGGATCGTTCAACGAGGCGCTCGAACTCGACGGCGTGATCCTGACGAAGCTCGACGGCGACGCCCGAGGCGGTGCCGCCCTGTCGGTCCGACAGGTGACCGGCGTGCCGATCAAGTTCGTCGGCATGGGAGAGAAGCTCGAACGGCTCGACGTCTTCGACCCCGAGCGGATCGTCGGCCAGATGCTCGGCATGGGCGACATTGTCGGCCTCGTTGAGGCCGCCAAGGACGCCGTCGATGAGGACGAAGCCCGACGCCAGCAAGAACGCATGGCCAAGGGGAAGTTCGACCTCGACGACTTCCGCAAGCAGATCATTACGATGAAGAAAATGGGGTCGGTCAAGGACCTCATGGGCAAGATCCCCGGCATGAACCAGATGGGGTCGATGCTCGAAGGGGTTGATGCCGACGCCGAGGTCAAGCGCATCCAGGGGATCATCGACAGCATGACCCCCGAGGAGCGCCGCGACCCGGACAAGATCGACATTAGCCGACGTCGCCGGATCGCCGCCGGGGCCGGTTGCGAGCCGCAAGACGTCTCGGGACTGGTCAAGCAATTCGACGCGATGGCGGCGATGGTCAGGCAGATGTCGCAGATGTCGATGCTCGACCGCGTAAAAACGCTCTCGGGCCTCGGCAAGGCTGGTGCCTTCAACCCCGGCGCCTTGCTGAAAACAACCAAGCAGAGCACCGGCAAGCGTCTCTCGCCCAAGGAACGCGAGAAGCAGAAGAAGCTCCGCGAGAAGGAGGCCCGCCGCCTTCAACGCGAACTTCGCGAGAAACGCAAAGGGGGACCGAACCCCTGAGCCGCTGAGCCCGCGTCCCGAAGGGTGCCCGCGCCTTGCCGGGTCCCCTTCGCACCGAACCACGGCCCGGCTCCCTTCGCCCACGGCGAGACGACGAAGGGGCCCGGCCGCTTTCCCGACTGGAAGGAAGGAATGTCTCGCCTGTCCGATTCGCCGAATGAGAGGGTATGAGCCGGCCTTTGATCCGACCGACACGGTTGGGTTGATCCGCCGGCCGCGGGGCCGCCGATGGCTCGGGAACCGGCCCCGTCTCGCTTTCCTCGCACGTTAGCGAGGGCAGAGAGGTGCCCGACACGTTTGGAACCCATGAACATGCGTCCGAGCCGCGCTTCCGATTGCCTGGGAGTGATCGATCGAGATGGTCAAGATTCGCATGAAGTCGTTCGGCCGACGGCACCGCCCGTTCTACCGGATCTGTGTGATGGACGCCCGGACCCCTCGGGACGGCCGCGCCATCGAGGAACTCGGCTGGTACGATCCGCTCGTCCGCAACGAGTCGGCCCGCGAGTGGTTCAACACCCCCCGCGTCCGCTACTGGCTCTCCGTCGGCGCCCAGCCGACCGAAAAGGTCGCCGCGATGCTCAAGCGGCACGGCATCACCAAGCCCGCCAACGGCGAAGCCTGGGATAGCGTCCCGGCCGAGGAACGCCCCGCGCCCGGCGCCAAGACGACTCACCTGACCGGTGGACCCGCGCCGAAGCCGAAGGCCGCCCCTCCGGCCCCCGAGGCGCCCGCCGAAGCCGCCGAGGCCCCGGCCGAAGCCGCCCCGGCCGAGGAGCCGAAGGCCGAGGAATCGCAAGCCTGAGCGGCCCGACCGCCAAGCACCTCAACAGCGCGTGGTCGGCCGGCCGACAGGCCCCGGACGAACCGATTCGGTCTTCCGTCCGTCCTCGATTGACCGCTTGACCCACGCCCTTTCCGGCACCGGCCGGCCGACGAGCAACGGGCCACCCGACGATGCGACCGCCTTTGCCTCCGCTTCCGCCTCCGCTGCGAGTTGACGTCCTGACGCTCTTTCCCGGCCTGTTCGAGGGGTTCCTGTCCGAGAGCATCCTGAAGCGGGCGATCCGCCGAGGTTTGATCTCGGTCGACCTTTGGGACATCCGCCGGTGGGCCCTCGATCGGCACCGGAGCGTTGACGACACCCCCTTCGGCGGCGGGCCCGGCATGCTGATGATGGCCCCTCCGGTCGTCTCGGCGGTCGAAACCGTGCAGGCCTGCTTCGGCGACCGACCGGGACGCCTGATCGCCCTGACCCCTTCCGGAAGACGCCTCGATCAACCCTTCGTCGCGGAATTGGCCCAGGAACCCCGAATCACCCTGCTCTGCGGGCGTTATGAAGGGTTCGACCAGCGGATTCTTGACGTCTTGGAGCCCGAGACCCTCTCGATCGGCGACTATGTCCTTTCCGGAGGAGAAGTTCCGGCCATGGTGGTCATCGACGCGGTCATGAGGCTGGTTCCCGGCGTCCTCGGCCACGAGTGCAGCGCGATCGACGAATCGTTCGGACCCGACGGCGGCCTCGAATATCCCCACTACACCCGACCCCGCTCGTACCGCGGCCTGACTGTGCCCGACGTCTTGCTCAGCGGCGATCACGCCGCCATCGACCGCTGGCGACGCCAGCAGCGACGCCAGGCCGGGACCGGCTAAGCCAGGCCCACCACCGCAGGCGAGCGCCTCGGAATCTCTCGACATTTTCCTTCTTGATTCATCCCGATCCAAGCCACACACGCAAAGGACCCCTCCCATGCAGAACGCCCTGATGGAACTGGTCGAAAAGACCGGTTTGCGCGAGAAGGTCCCTCACTTCGAGATCGGCGACACGGTTGACGTGCACGTCCGGATTCTTGAAGGGGACAAGGAACGTATTCAGATCTTCAACGGCGTCGTCATTTCCCGATCCGGGGCCGGCGTCCGCGAGATGTTCATCGTCCGTCGGATTGTTGCCGGCGAAGGGGTCGAGCGGGCGTTCCCGGTCCACTCCCCGCGGATCGCCGACGTCGTCGTGAAGCGCTCGGGCAAGGTCCGCCGCGCCAAGCTCTACTTCCTCCGCGACCGCATCGGCAAGGCCGTTCGCCTGAAGGAACGCATCCGGGGCAAGGCCAACGAGGCCGAAGCCGCCGCCGTTCGCACCCAGAAGCGCGAGGCCCGCAAGGCCAAGAAGGCCGCCAAGGCCGAAGCCCGCGCCCAGCGCGCCACCGAACCGAAGGTCAAGGCTTCCAAGAGCGAGGCCGCTCCCGAAGGTGATGCCGCTCCCGCCGAAGGGGCCGAGTAATCGGTCGGCAGTCGGCAGAAGGGATGAGGCCGCTCCGACGCCATCGCTGGCAAGCGGCGAACTCCGCCTCCCTCTGCCCGCGAGCGCGTGGGGAGAGGGGGCCGTGTTCGGATCGCACGGCTCGGTGTGCTTCCGCTCGGCCCACTCACCCGGCCTTCGGCCACTCTCTCCCCCGCAAGCGGGGGCGAGGGTTGGGAATGCTCGCATCCGTCGATCGTCATGTCCGCCTCTCTCTCCCCGGGTTCGGGGAGAGGGCCGGGGTGAGAGGGCCTGCCTGGCTTGGCATTCGATCACGGCTTCACCGACCGTGGAGACGAGGACAGGCACCTTGCAGGTCTGGAGCCCGTCCCCGCCTCCGTGATCGGTCGCTCACCCGTGACGACCGCTCCCATGGCGGGTCCCCGTGAGGGGCCTCAGGGGGTCGGATTGGGAACGGGAAGCGGAAGCGGAATGGGAATCGGGGTGGGAGTTGGAGCCGGGATCGGAGCCGGAGCCGGCGCCGTCGCAGGGACCTGGGGAGGGGCCGGACTGGCGTAGACCTGGCCTCCCGAGGGATCGAGCTGGACGTACACCGGAACGTCGACGCCCGGGTTCCTCACATCGCGGACGATCAGGTTCAGCGCCCCTCCCGAGCTGGCGATCACCCGTCTCAGGGCGTTCGAGTCGCTCATCGGGATGCCATTGGCCGACATGATCGTGTCGCCCAACTCAAGGCCGGACCGCTGCGCGGCTCCTCCGGGAACCACCTGGGTCACGCGCAAGCCATAGGTCGGCCTCAGCGTGACCCGAGGAGCCGGCTGGCCCGGCACCGGAGCGGCATACACCTGATTGTTGTTCGAGACCGCCGTCAGTTGCGTGGCCACCCCAAGCGTGTACGGGAGCTGGCCGAATCCCGGGGGGACCGGCTGAGGGAACGGACCCGGGACGGGACCGGGATTGACCGTTGGGATGAACACCCAGTTCACTTGAGGCTGTCCGGTGCGGATGTTGACGAACTGCACTGACGTCTGTGCCGAGTGGTTCAGAAGGTCGTTCGGACCGTAGATCGGTTGACCATCAAGCGCGGTGATCATGTCGCCCGGTTCGAGCTGAATCTGGCTGGCCGGCGATCCGGCGACCGGATAATGCGTCAATCGGGCACCTTGCGCGTTCCCGTACGGTTCCAGGCGGTAGTAGATGCCCAGGTTCGAGGCATACAGGTTGGTCGGAGGCGGTGCGTAGTACGGCGCGGCCTGCGTCGGAGCGGGCTGAACCGGGGCAGGCTGAACCGGCGCGGGCTGAATCAGGGCCCGACCGGGTTGTTGCGCGTCGACCTCGGTCGTTCCGGCCGGGGCCAGCGTCGCGGCGAGGATCAATCCCGCGACGCCGATCAACCGGCTCGATCGGCTTCGTGGTAGGTTCATGGCAGCACCCTCCGTTGTCAAAACGTGTTGCATGCAGCGGCGATGATCCGGCCCCCTGGGTCTTCCGTGAGGACACGGATCCGAACACATCCGACGGCATCGGGTGGAACGATTCTTCGCGAAGCTCGGGCGGCCTTTGCACGAGGATGGGTTCCACCCGCTGCCCGATGCACGACGACGCCGTTAGCATAGGTCATTCTGTGGGCCGGTCGTGTCGCACCACGCCCGACGCGTTCCATCGTATCGCATCCGGGTGAAAGAATCCGACCGAATCATCGGATTTTTCGGGGTTCGTCGATGGGAGTCGGGGCCAAATGGCCCGGCTCGGCCCGGTTCGCCCAGATTCCTGGCTTGATTTCGGAGTCGTGCCCGATGTGCGATCGAGGCTCCCCCCCGTCCTGGCATCCTCAGGTCCAGACGCCTCCCGACGTGATCCCGCCCGAAGCCGATCGGCCCGCTCCGTTGCTCTTCGATGGCGAGCATCAGCCGATCACGACCCTCGACGCCTGGGCCAATCGACGGGCCGAGCTGATGGAACGCTGGCGATCTTTTCTCGGCGTCATTCCCAGGCCGCGCAACGTGCCGGCCATTCGTGTCCTCGAACAGGATCAGGTCGAGCCCGAGGTCAGCGGCCAGCGCGCGGTCGATCGCCTGCTCATTGCCTACGATCCCGAGCCGGGCCGGACGGTCGAGGCGTACCTGCTGCGTCCGGCCGACCCGGCCCCGACCCGAGGCAGGCCGGGGGCGGTCGTCCTGCATTCAACGACCGACGCCACGATCCGACAGCCGGCCGGGCTTGACGGGCCGAGCGACAAGTTCATCGGCCTGCACCTGGCCCGCCGGGGGTATGTGGCGATCTGCCCGCCGTGCTTTCTCTGGGACGGGCCGGACGAGCCGGATCGGTACATGAAGGCCGTCGCCCGCCAGCGAGCAAGGCATCCGGGGGCGACCGGCACGGCGGCGATGCTCTACGACGCGCAGCGGGCGCTCGATCTGCTCGAAGCGCAAGCCGATGTCGATGCCGGTCGGATTGCCAGCATCGGTCACTCGCTCGGGGCGAAGGAGGTCCTGTTCCTGGCCGCGTTTGATCCGAGGGTTCGGGCGACCGTGTCGAGTGAAGGGGGGATCGGCATCGGCTACTCGAACTGGGACGCCCCCTGGTATCACGGCGAGGAGGCGAGTCGGCCCGACTTCCCGCTCGATCATTCCCAGGTGCTCGCCCTGGTCGCGCCCCGGTCGTTTTTTCTGATCGGCGGCGACTCGGCCGACGGCGATCAGAGCTGGCCGTACATTGAGGCATGTTTGCCCGTGTGGCGGCTGCTGCGGGCGGGGGATGCGCTCGGCCTGTTCAACCACGGCGAGGGGCACGCCTATCCTCCCGTCGCGCAGCAACGGGCCTACGAGTGGCTCGACTGGTCGCTTGGCCTCTGAACCCTCGGCAAGGGCTTGCGATCGGCGAGGGTTCGGCTACGCTACGCCGATCGGTCATCCCCTTTGGTCCCGGCAGATCCCTCGCGGAGTTGCCGAGTCACTGACCCCCGGTGCGACTGTGCCTCCGACTCACGAACGACCGGCCGCCGGCACGCGCGGCGGCCCTCCCGCGCACGATGTTGACGAGCCGCCGGCCCTGACGATTGCGTATGCGAGGGTCGGGCTTGGGCTGTTCGCGGTCTACCTGGCGCTTTATGCCGCATTCGTGGGAGTCAATGCGTTCGCTCCCGAGGTCATGGCGCGGCGACCGACCGGGGGCCTCAACCTGGCGGTCTCGACCGGCCTGGGGCTGATCGTTGCGGCAATCATTTTGTCACTGGTGTACATGGCTTTGTGTAAACGAGTTGCCGATCGCTACTGGGCCTCCTCGGGCAGTCGGCCGGGGGGTGACGGGGATCAGGAGCGAGGGATCGGGCGATGATTTATGAACCCTCGACGATCGCCGTGGTGGTCTTCGCCGCCTTTGTCGGCACGGTCCTCGGGCTGAGCTTCTATCTGGGCAGGAAGGCCCGCGAGCCGGGCGGCTACTTCGCGGCGCACGGGCAAATTCACTGGTTCGTCAATGGAATCGCCTTCGCGGGCGATTACCTCTCGGCCGCGTCGTTTTTGGGCATCTGCGGGATGATCGCGTTCGCCGGGTACGACGGGTTCCTCTACTCGATCGGCTACCTCGCCGGCTGGGTCGTCGCGCTGTTCGTGGTGGCCGAGCCATTGAAACGTCTCGGCAAGTTTACGTTTGCCGATGCCTTGAACAGTCAGTTCGATTCGAGAGGAATCACCCTGGCGGCGGCGGCAAGCACCCTGGTGGTGAGTATCTTCTACCTGATTCCCCAGATGGTCGGCGCGGGAACACTGGTGCGGCCGTTGCTCGGTTTACCGCACGAGGCGGGGGTGATCACGGTGGGGGCGGTGGTGGTGCTCATCGTGGTGACGGCGGGGATGGTGTCCACCTCGTATGTGCAATTCATCAAGGGTGCCTTGCTGGTGTTGTTCTGCGGGGTGCTGGCCGTGTTCATCCTCCGTCGTGGTTTGACGACGGAGCCGGAGGTGCCCGACGGGCGGTTTCAACCGTTTGTGACCACGACGGTCGATCAGCTTCGCGACGATCCAACGCTTCGCATCCTTCCCGAAACCGAGGGCTGGCGCGACGAGCCGTTCGTCAGGGCCAAGAACCGAGACACGGGGATCACGACCGTTTGGTACCGAATCGACCCTGAAGGAGACCAACTGGCTCAGGCGCAAACGCTCACCGTCTTGCCCGACGGCGCTCGCCTGGCCAACGGCTTTCCCCAGGGCAAAGGGGTTGGAGAGGCGGACCTGAAGGCAGTTGGTCAGGTCGTTCGGTTGCCCGACGATCAAGCCGAGACCGGCCCGCTCGGCCCGATCGAGTTTTTGACCACCGTGCAAGACAGCACCATCGTCACCTGGAACAACCGGATCATCCGAGAGGCCGACGGTGCCGTCACGACGGTCTATTTCCCGGTCCCGACCGAGGGAAATGCGCTGCTGGTTCCCGGAGGCAGCTCGACCTTCAAGGGGATTCGGAGCGGTCGGCTGGTCGATAAGCTCGACTTCATCTCCTTGATGCTCGCCCTGTTCGGCGGAACCGCGTCGTTACCTCATATTCTGATCCGATACTACACGGTGAAGGATCAGAAGGCGGCGAGGCGGAGCACCGTCGTCGGCATTGCGGCCATCGGCGCGTTTTATGTGTTGACGCTTTACCTCGGCCTGGGAGCGATGACCGGCGGCGTACTTGATCCGACGAATTCGAACATGGCTGCCCCCTTGCTGGCCCGGAGCTTCGGCGAGCTGCCGTTTGCGATCATCTCGGCCGTGGCGTTTACGACCGTGCTCGGTACGGTTTCCGGCCTGATCATGGCCGCCAGCGGGGCGATCGCGCACGACCTGATCGAGAACGTTTTGCGATGGCCGATCAGCGACCTGCGGAAGGTCCGCATCGCCAAGGGTTCTGCCGTGGTGATCGGCGTGGTGGCGATGGCGCTGGGGATCGCCTTCGAGAAGCTCAATGTGAGCTTCCTGGTCGGCTGGGCGTTCAACGTGGCGGCCTCGGCCAACCTGCCGGCGTTGGTGATGCTCTTGTTCTGGAAGAAGACGACCAAGTGGGGGATCACGGCGGCGATCTTTGTGGGCATGATCACGTCGTTGACCTGGATCTTGTTGAGTGCCCAGGCCTATCGAGACGTTTATGGGTGGCCTGCCGAGCAGTCGATCATCCCCTTTAGCCAGCCGGGGCTGGTGACGATCCCGCTCGGGTTCCTGGTCCTGGTGGTCGTCTCGCTGATGACGCAGCCGAGGCAACAGGCCGCGGGATGAGGCAAAGCCGAAGGCCGAGCCATTGATGCTCGGCCTTCGACCTGGTTTGCGGTGGATCGGGAACGCGAGCAAAGGGTCAGAAGCTCGTATCCTGGATCATGTCGCCGGAGCTTCGGGGAATGAACTGCCAGGCGATCTCGGCGATGACGATTTCCAGGAACTTTTTGCGGAAGGCGGAACGGTTGACCGTCGCGCTGATGGGCATGGCCCCCTGGGTGCGGGGGAAGGAGGTTTCGACGATCTCGTCGTGCGAGACGATCACCTCCCGATCGCGCCCGGGAATGGGTTTCCCCTTGTCGTCGGTCGGTTCGACAAGATCAAAGGCCTTGACGTGAACCCGCGATGCCCCCTGGAACAATCCAGGGCTGCGGTAGTCTTCGAGCTGGATGGCCTCGACTTCGAGGAAGATCACCGTGTCGGCCTCGAAGTCACGGCCGGCGTCCGAGGGGTCGGTGTAGCCCGGATGGCCGTCGACCCAGACCTTGACCTTGGGGTGCGGCACAATTTCGATCTTCTTGACCGAGCTGGCCAGGGTGCGGCCGACCCCCTTGGCCAGGTCGTCTTCCAGGTCGGGAAAGTCCGACATGGTGCCGGTCGTCGCGTGGCAAAGGATCACCACCTTTTTGCCTTTGAGCGACGGGCCGGGTGCGTCAATCGTGGGCTCGAACGGCTGGAGAAAATAGGCCAGGGCGCGGGGGTCGCACCCGGCGGCCAGGGCGAGTGTCCCCAAGCCCAGCGTCCCGAGCACCAGGGACCGCCGCGTTCGATCGAATGGCCGAAGGGTCATCCGTGTCCCCTCCCTTGAGTACCTGCCGAGAGTGGTCCGTATCGCAACGAACGCCGTCCCTTTTCCCCGCGTCGGCGGAGGACCTGAGCGAGGCTCGGTCCCCGGGCTCCGTTCGCCTGCAATCGCGGGGGGCTGGTTCAATCGGGTGGGAAGTCGGAACCCCTCGCTCAGGGGAAACCCCGGGCGAGGGAAGCGATGGACGACGGCCCGGGGCCGGACGTCTCGGTCCAGCACCCGGCGCGGAAGGTCGGCGATGTGGGTCGTTACCCTAGTCCAGATCGATCCGGTCGGCAAGGCCAACTCGGCGCAGTTTGGCTGCAACGGACGTTCGGACAGTTCAAGAGGAGCGAGAAGGCTCGGAATGCCCGGCACGCCTCGACCTCTCCCAGGAGCGAGAGGCCGGGGCGTGCTCATGTCTCCGAGACCGGGCGGCTGGCTGATCAGGGCACGGGCTCGGGGTCCTCGACGGCTTCGGGTTCCGGGCTGGGGGCGTCCTGATGGGCAACCGCTTCGTCATCGGTAACGGCGACGAGCCGGAGCAGGCGAGCCCCTTCGGCGAGCGTATGGTTGCCGGCCGGGTGGTTGTCGAAGGAGCAGCCGCGCGAAGCGACGGTGGCTTCGGACGCGAGTTCGAGGCCGTAGCGGGCGTTGCTCGACAGCTCGCACTCGACCAGATCGACCCGGCCCGACTCAACCGAGACGCCCGATCCGCCGTTCGAGGTCAAGCGGCACGCGACCAACTGCCCCAGGGCGGCGCTGTGCGCGAAGACGCCGGATTGCGCGTTCTCGGCGATCGTACAGTCGAGGAAGGTGGCACCGCTGGAGCCGGACAGCTCGGCCCCGGCATAGGCGTTCGATCGGATCACGCAGCGATCGAGCAGCGCGGGCGATTGCTCCTCGATGAGCAGTCCGGCCTGTTCGTTCTCGGCGATCAGGCTATCCACCAGCACTGTGCGGGTCGCGCTCTGGAGCCGAAGGCCGGTCTGGCCGTTCTTGGAGAAGGTGCAGGCCGTGAAGGTCCCTCGGCTGTTGGAGGCCAGCCAGGCACCGTCCTCGCCGGCCTGCGAGAGGACGCAGTCGCGGAAGACGCCGAGGCTGGAGTCGGTCAGTCGAAGGTTGTCGACGCCGTTGTTCACGAGCACCAGAAGTTCGCCCTGAACGCGGGCCTCGTCTCGGACGAGTAATCCGACCTCGGCGTTCTCGGAGAGTTCTGAGTTTCGGAGGGTCAACCGGGACTCATCGGCGGCGACGATGCCGGTGGAATCGTGGTCCTGGATCGTGCAGCGATCAAGGGTGGCCGAGCTGTCCTCGATCAGCATAACCCCGGAAAACGGGCCGCCGCGGATTTCCGAGGTCCGGAGGACCGGATCGGCCGACCCCCGGATGACCAGGCCGTTCGATCGAGCAGTGTCGAAGACGCAATCCTCCAGAATCTGGCGGCCCTCGGTGATCTCGACCAGGGGGGCCGGGTCGTCGCTGGCGACGTCGTCGGCGCGTCGGACGGTCAGGTTGCCCAGGAAAACGCCCGAGGAGTTGATGAGCATCGGGGTGTCGTCGGGCAGTTCGAGGACGACCTCGGAGGGGTCGTCGCCGATGCCGATGAGGATGATCGGCTGATTGATCTGGAGCGACTCTCGGTAGACGCCGCCCATGACGAACAGGATCATGCCCTCGCTCTGTTGCAGACCTTCGGCAATGGTGCGGGCATCTCCCCGGCCCTCGGCATCGACGAGGGTGACCATCATGTCCTTGAACAGCTGCAATCGGGATGGCTCGGGGGTGTCGGGGGTCTCGATTCCGGGGCCGGGGTTGAGCAGCCAGACGCCACGGAAGAAGGCGCGGGCCAGGTCGTCGTCGAGCTTGCCCTGGCGGGCGTTGACGGCCATCAGGTAGCCGGTCGAGCCGTCCCGGAAGACCTCGATCCAGGTGTCGAAGGTCTTGCGTTCGCTCTGCGATCGGTAGCGGACCGATCGGCCGGGCAAGGGGCCGTAGCGGATGCGATCGGCCGGCTGGACCAGCTCGTGACGCCCTTCGAACAGGCTGTCGGTCAGGAGCTGGGCGAAGAAGGCGTCGTCGTCGAGCCTCAGGGCCTCGTCGGGGTAGGTGGTGCGGCCGACGGAGTAACTCATCCCGCCCTGATCGACGAAGGCGGAGGCATCTTCGGCCGGGCCGAGCTGGGTGTCGAGGGTCTCAAGGGCCAGCTCGGGAGGAGCGGGCAGGGCCATTCGGATCTGCAAGGCGGGGGATCGATGCACGACCCAGCCCTCGGGAGCCTCCTCAGTGCGGTTGGCCAGACGGTCGGGGAGGTCGTCGCGAGGGGGCTCGGAGCGGAAGGGGGGAGGGCCGATCGCCGGATCGGGTCGGGCCGGGGCGTCCCGGATCATCGGCACCAGGTCCGGATGCCCGCTGAGCCAGGCGACGTCGGCCGCGGTGTTTCCCTCGTCGTCGCGGAGCGTCGGGTCGGCACCGGCGTCGAGCAGGACCCGGACGACCTCGGCGTTGCCCTTCGAGGCGGCCCACATCAAGGGGGAAATTCCCATCGGGTCCTGGTCGTCGACCTCGGCCCCCGCCTCGATCAGGCGGGAAACGACCTCGGGGTTGCCGGCGGTGATGGCCATCAGCAGCGCATTGGAGCCCTCGGCATCGACCGGATCGACCTTGGCTCCCCCGTCGATCAGGCTGTCGACCATCGCCAGGTTGCCGCGTCCGGCAGCGATCATCAATGCCGTGACTCCGGTCTGAGTGCTGAGGTTCGCGTCGGCTCGGTTGAACAGGAGGATGTCCAGGGTTTCCGCCGACTCGTACCAGGCGGCGATCATCAGCGCGGTCATGCCCGTCTGCGGGGCCTTGGCGTTTCGGTCGGCCCCCTGGTCGATCAGGAGCAGCGCGGCCTTCCAGTCGTCCTGTCGGGCGGCCTTCATGAGCGGGGTCCAGTCGGAATCGTCGAGATCCCGCTTCTGGGCGGAGAGGGTTGCAGGCAGAACCAGCAGCAAGGCGAGGACGCCGGGCAGTCCGCCACGCAAAGCCAGGAACATCATGTAAAAAAATTTCATCATGCACTCCTTCGTCAATGCGTTGCGATGAACGATCCGGGTCAGGTCGCCCGCCTCCCGAACGCAAGACAGCCCCGCCCCGCGACCGTTGCTTCGGAACGGTGTGCGAGGAGAGGCCGTCATGGCAAGACTCGCCGACCCGACATGAGTCGATGCTTCGATTCTCCCGCGCTGGTTGAGCGCGGGTCAATCAGGTGTTCGTCGCGGGTCATGGCGATGATGCGGGACGACATCGTCGACTGAGGACGGGGCGGTGAATGCTCCGGAACGAGGCGGAGGCTGACCATTCGGATCGACGGCCGAGACCAGGAAAACCGTAGGAATTGGGCTGGTTGTTGGTTTCATTCCGATCTCTTGCGCATTTAGAATTGTCGAAAGCAAGTCGAGCACGACGCACGTTGGGTGATCAGCCTGATTGCGTCGGCGTCCCCCAGGCGGGTTCCCGAAGATCAAAGCCGGTGGGGGGAACGAGCCGATCTTGAACGAGTCGGAGCGGTCGAGCGCGGTTCTGCCTGGCATCGAGTGGCCTTCGGACCGTGGGGAGTCTTCTCGGTCGATCGGCTTGATGAGTCCAGAAGCGAGTGGAGGCACGTGAGATGGCCGACAACGTGGCGACGGGGTCCAGGCCGGAACTCGACGACGAGACACTCGCCCGGGTGCTTACGGAGGCTCAGGTCCTCTCGGCCGAGCGGTTGCTGGTCGCCCAGCGGCACGCTCAGGAGCAAGAGATTGCCTTGCTGAAAGCGATCCAGGAACTGCAGATGCTCTCGCCCGAAGAACTGGATCAGGCGGTTGCCGAGCATGAGTCCCGGCAAGACGACTCCGGATCGTTGCCGCCGGTGGCCAGGCCGCCGGCGACGCCCGCGGTCGACAGCGAGCGCTCCGAGCGCGATCTGAGGGCCGAGCTGCACGCGATCGCCGAGACGGCCGTGCCCTCCGACCTGATCGAGCAGGTTATGATCCGGGCCATCAAGGCCCGATCGACCGACATCCATCTCGACCCTCAGGAAGACCGTTACCTCGTTCGATTCCGGATCGACGGCCAGTTGCACCCGATGGTCGGGCTCGACGCCGAGATCGGCCAGGCGGTGGTTCGAGGGGTCAAGATCCTCTCGGACATGAATCTGGTGGAGTCGCGCCACCCGCAGGATGGGGCCTTGACGGTCAAGGATCAAGGCCGAGCCTATAACCTGCGGTCCTCGACCCTGCCGACGACCCGAGGCGAGAAGGTCGTGCTCCGGGTCCTCGAACCGCCCGATGTGCAGTTCGACCTGAACCGGCTGGGCCTGGAACCGCACCAGGCGGCTCGCATCTCGAACCTGCTGGCCCGGCCGTACGGCGCGGTGCTCGTCGGCGGTCCGGTCGGGGCGGGGAAGACGACCACTCTGTACAGCTGCCTGCACCGGGTCTCGCACCCGAACCGCAACGTCCTGACGATCGAAGACCCGGTCGAGTACCGCTTCAGCGGGGTCAACCAGGTGGAGATCAACACTCAGATCGGCCTCGGCTTCGCCCAGGGGTTGCGGGCGATCCTGCGGCAGGACCCCGACGTGTTGATGATCGGCGAGATCCGGGACGAGGAGACCGCCAGCATCGGCATTCGAGCGGCCCTGACCGGCGTGCTCGTCTTCAGCACGATTCACGCCTCGGACGCGGCCGGGACGATCGCCTCCCTGTTCAATTACGGGATTCCCGGCTACACTCTCTCGGGAGCCTTGCAGGGGGTGGTCAGTCAGCGGCTTGTGCGGGCGATCTGCCCGGAATGCCGGGTCGGCTACACACCCGACGCGACGGTCTTGAAGGCCTTGAAGCTCAACCCCGAGGAGCACCGCGACCTGACCCTCCATCGGGGCGAAGGCTGCCCAAGCTGCTTCCACACCGGGTATCATGGCCGGGTCGGCATCTTCGAGGTCCTGGAGGTCTCGGAGCTGATTCGGGAGCTGATCCTCACCCAGACGACCCGAGAGGTCATCAACCAGGTCGCCCGGGACGAAGGGATGAAGACCCTTCGCGAAGCTGCCATCTCCAAGGTCATCGAAGGGGTGACGACCGTCGAGGAGATGTACCGGGTGACGATCTGATCGGCCCCGTGTCTCCCCTTATATTGCCGACTCCCCCCTCGGCTGGACTGCCGGTCGGGGTCGGGTCATCATCGCCCGGCCCTCGACTCGACGGGTCCGTCGCCTTCGCCGCCCCGCTGGACCCGCCTCGTCTCATCCTCCCTCAATGCACAGAGCCTGCCCTTCATGGATCGTCATCAGACGTATGAAAACCCATTGATTTCCCGCTACGCGACGCGTCCGATGGCGGAGCTGTGGTCGTCGGACCGGAAGTTCTCGACCTGGCGGCGGCTCTGGGTGGCATTGGCGAGAGCTGAGCAAGGGCTCGGCCTGCCGATCAGCGACGCCCAGATCGCCGCGATGGAGGCGAAGGTCGACGCGATCGACTTCGACCTGGCCCGATCGTACGAGAAGAAACTCCGCCACGACGTGATGGCTCACGTCCACACCTTCGGCGACGCCGTGCCCGAGGCGAAGGGGATCATCCACCTGGGGGCCACCAGTTGTTACGTGACCGACAATACCGACGCGATCCTCTTGCGGGACGGCCTGGCGATGGTCCGCGACCGGCTCGTCGGGGCAATCGATGCCCTGGCCAGCTTCGCCGACCGCTGGAAGGATGAACCCTGTTTGGGGTACACCCACTATCAGCCGGCCCAGCTTGTGACTGTCGGCAAGCGGGCGACCTTGTGGTGCCAGGACCTGTTGATGGACCTGACCGAGGTCGAGCGGCGGATCGGCGACGTTCGGTTCCTGGGGGTCAAGGGGACGACCGGCACGCAGGCGAGCTTCCTTGACCTGTTCGACGGCGATCATGCAAAGGTCGAGGAGCTGGACCGCCGGGTGGCCGCCGCGTTCGGGTTCAAGGGGTCGTTCCCGGTCACGGGGCAGACGTACCCGAGGAAGCTCGACTCGCTGGTCGTCTCGGCCCTGGTCGCCCTGGCCGAGAGTGCCCATCGGTTCGGCAACGACCTGCGGCTCTTGGCCCACGAGAAGGAGCTTGAGGAGCCGTTCGAGGCGAACCAGATCGGCTCGTCGGCGATGGCCTACAAGCGGAACCCGATGCGGGCCGAGCGGATGTGCTCGATCGCCCGCTTCCTGATGGCCCAGCAGGCCGCCGTCAGCCAGACCGCCGCAACCCAGTGGCTGGAACGGACCCTGGACGATTCGGCCGTCCGGCGCATGACCCTGCCGCAGTCGTTCCTCGCGGCCGATGCCTTGCTGTCGCTCTACCTGAATGTCGTGCCCGGCTTGATCGTCCGGCCGAAGGTGGTGGCCCGGAACGTCGAGCGGGAGCTGCCGTTCATGGCGACCGAGGCCGTCCTGATGGCCGGCGTCCGCGCCGGGGGGGACCGGCAGGATCTCCACGAGCGGGTCCGGGTCCACTCGATCGCCGCGGCCGACGCCCTGAAGGACGGGGCCGAGCGGAACGACCTGATCGACCGGCTGAAGGCCGACCCCGCCTTCGCCGCGATCGACCTCGACGCCGCCCTGGACCCCCGCCGGTTCATCGGCCGGTGCCCGGAGCAGGTGACGGCCTTCCTGGCCTCGGAGGTCGCCCCGGTGCGCGATCGCTACCCGAACCTGCTGGGGCAGACCGACCAGGTCCACGTCTGAGCGGTGCGCCTTTGAGTGCGCCCCGTGGTGCGCCTTCGGTGCGCTGGCGGCTGGGGACGATCTCGCTGATCCTGCAACGGGTTGCGATTGTCGGCCCCGGTTCGTTTCGGGCACTGTCGCATTCGGGCTGTTGCACGCTGGGTCCGGGTTGACAGTTTTCGGCGCTGAACTTCGGCGTTGTCTCGACGTAACCGCTTGCAGTCCCAGGTGTTGGCTGCGCCGAAAAAGAGGCGAGGAACTGTCCAAACTGTCATCTCGGTCTCCCCGTCGATGCGACAGTGCCTTCGTTTCGGGAATTGTGATCGCCGGGCCTGGCTTTGTTTCGTCGTGCGTGCCAGGGCCGGGGAGGCGGCTCGATCGCAGTCTCCCCGTCGGCGTCCTCTCGGCGGAAAGTGCGCTCCTGGATTCGGTCTTGGTGCGCCTCGGGTGCGCTGCGCGTCGTTTGACGTTTGCTCCATCCTGAAACGAGGTTACACCGATTGCCCTCGGTTCGTTTCGGTGTTTCGTCCGCCAATCGAAGCGCCTTGGATCGGGGGACGGAGCCGTCTCCGACCAAGGAGATTCGACCGAACCAGTGCGCGGGCCGGTGCGCCCTTGGTGCGCCGGGGGGACAGGACGCTATCCCTGATCTTGAAAGGAGTTCTGTCGCTCCTGGGCCGTTCGTTTCGGGAATCGGCCTCTTTGCGATTCGCTTCGTTTCGCGCGACGCATCACGCGAGCCGACCGTGTCGCACCGCCTCCAGGGTTCCCGACGCGCGCGTTGGCAGGTGGAAGGAAAGGGGATGCCCATGTCGAGTTGCCAAAGAAACACAGGACGCCCAGGGCCCCCGATCCGACATCGAGGCCGGTCCAGGACACACGATCGGGCCGCGAGGAATCGGTTTCAACTGCTCCCTGTCTCTTGAAATCATCAGGAATTGAGGGCGGGAGAGTCACACAAACTCGCGAATTGGGAGAAATTCTCGCGAAACGTGATGCGTGAATGTACGACGCAGGGGTCCGGGTCGCTTCGTCAGAGTGGCGTGGGCCGGACGATCCTACGGACGACTCCGGACGCTTTGCCGAGTGTCCAACGGGGAGCGAAACGATCTCCTCCGCCACGCCGAATCCGGATGCCGACTCGTACGCGATTACAATTCGTGATTGTCCACAGTACTGTAAAAATTCGCTTGCAGGGTCCGAATTCTCTCGGGATGATCGGGAGATTCAGTGGAATTCTGTGGACGAATGGGCGTCTTTGGAATACAGAATTTAGTTCGTCTACAACACGTTAGGCGTTGCTAACCCTCTACATGTCGAAGCAAGGTAAGCCATACGAGCGGGTGGTGGCCACCGTTCTTGAGGCCTTTGACCAGCGTGCTAGTGTCACCCACGGAAGGTGGGTCATAGGTCCGGACGGTCGGCGCGAGATCGACGTATTGATTGAGGGAACCGTCGATGGCGTACCCGTGAAAGGTCTTGTCGAGTGCAAGGACTTCAACCCTCGAAGACCGGTCGGTATCGCATACGTGGACGCCCTAGACTCCAAGCGCCACGATCTGCGCGCGGACTTCACAATGCTTTGTAGCAACGCCGGTTTTACCGCAGACGCTGTTCGAAAGGCGAAGCGATTGGGAATTGCCTTAGCCGGCGTGATGAAGAAAGGAGACGCACGATTAAGATTCTCAGTCATTGACGAAATCTATATCCGCAAAGTGCAGCTACAGAGATTGTCAATTAGGCTCATGGGACCGGATCCCATTCACTTGGCTAACGTCCCCTTATACGACATCCTATGGAACGGCATGCCTGTAGCAAACTGGATTCACCATCGCATTATACTTTTGCTTGGCTTTAATCCGATTGTTGCGGGCACCTTTAGAGTCACACACAATCTCCTTGAGCCGCAAATTTTCACTTGGCCCGGCGGCGAAGCAACGGTGACAAACTTTGACTTCGCTTTCACCCTGGTAGGGGGGTGGTTCACGCAGCGAGTCGAGATTGACTCCACTGCGGCAATCTACGATTGGATTCGTCGGCGTGTACGCATGACGCCTGGTGACGGTCAGCTCGTTTATCGAAATGTTAATTTTGATGGGGGCACGCCTGTCATCCATCCCCCAGATATGGAGTTTCTGCGTGAGCGATTCTTAGAGGGCGAGACAGAGATGAAATTGCTGATACTCGAAAATTTAGATCGGCGAGAGCCTGTCCCCGATCTCGATGCTCACGTAGAGCCGGCTGATCTCGAACTGTTCATAGAGGGCCTCAAGGACGAGATCGATAATTCTTCGCTAGGTGGCTCGGACAACGCCCCGCGTTGAGGGTGTCCGATAATTCATTGACATAAGGGCTTGGACCTCCTTCGGGCCGGTTTGTCGTGGGGACGACAACCTCAACCGAAGAAGTTTCAAGCCCTTATGTCAATGAATTATCGGACACCCTCAGCGTGCCGCTGTCCAGGCCACCCGCGGGAGAGCGCAGATTGCCCTCCAGCCAGCCGTCCTCGATTAATTCTCATTCGCCTCCTGAGCCGGACGACCGAGATGCAGCAATGACCCGGACGAAGTCAGCTAGGTTGTTGGTCTCGGAGGCAGTCATGTCGGATCGGATCTTGACTTCCAGCACGACATTCCGTCTAACGGGAAAATAATAAACGTCCATGGAATCATCGAAGCTCGGCTCTGCAGTATCACCTCCCAATTTTTCAGCTTCCTTGTACTTCTCTTTGCGATCGAGGATTTCGTCAGGTGTGACCGAATTAACCCTTGCGAGTACTTCTTGGGCAATCTCCCGAGCGGAGTAGCTCCACTTCAACCGAGTCTGCTCAAGAGGCCGCCCACGCTGATAGCTCCCACAGCCAGCCTCGTCGAATACTTTGAGAGCGGACTCCAATTCCGGAAACTGAAATTGATAACCTCGGGCTGCCAGATCCGCCGTGAGGTTTCCAACCTTAGTTTCTCGATTTCTCGGATCTCGTTGCCGATCGGCCAAATAGTCGATAATCGCAGGAAATGCTCCTCCGTTCGAATACGAATGAACCAAGGGAGCCCATTTGAACTCTACGCTGGTCATAGCGGTCTCCAATCTAGACAATATAAGGTGTTCTTTTTCAGTCAGTCACTGCTAAGTTGCCGCAACAATTCTATTATCTCGATTGTAGCGACTTAGTCAAGAGCTATCTCTGTGTTAACAGAGAATAATCACGGGACGAAGCTGAGGGCTCCGGGCCAGGGCATTGGCCGCTCCCCCGCCTAACCGGCGGGGTGGCACTGGCGGGTGAAAGGTGCTGATGTCTGGGCGCCACTGGCTCTGCCAGTGCTCCGGTCCGGTCCGGCACTGGCAGAGCCAGTGGCACCCGGCGTGCTGCGGTTTGGGCTACTCGCGGGCCGAGGGGATCGCCGTCCCGCCGGGGCGTGCGACCCTGCCCGTTCCCGGACGGTCGAGCGGGCGACCGAGCCGGGAACTGCGACGATGTTGATTCCTGGCCACATGCCGCCCGGGGTGGAGGGGGGACGCGTAGGGAATGTGATGGGGGAATGACCGGATTCGCGACGACGGGGAGGCCTGGGGCTCCGGGCACCGATCCCCGCGGGTCGTGTCGTCGGGTGACGGATCTGGGCGACTCGTCATGAGGTGGTGGGGATCGAGTGGCCGATCGGGCGGATCGGATCGCGGGGGGGATGGCCATGGGCGGCATGACGAGCGAGCGGAGGAAATGGCTTCGATATGAGCCGAGGGAGCGCCGTGTGCACCTGGGATGGTGGCAGGGCGAGAGGTTTCGGACCACGACGGCCCGGCTGAGGGACGTGGGCCGGGGAGGGGCCACGGTGGAGGCCGACGGCTTGCTGCCGGAGGGGGTGTCGGCGTGGATCTGCTCGATCCTGGACGATGCGGGGGGCTGGATCGAGGCCGTGGTGCGCCCGGTCTTCCGACGCCCGAGGGGGCCGCACCGGTTCCGCCTGGTCTTCCGGGACACCTCGGCGGCCGAGGCCTTTCTGGAGGCGGTTACCCAGCGGTCGACGAGGCCGAACGACTTCCCCTGGACCGAGGCGATCGAGCTGCTGGGCCTGAATTGGCCCTGCTCGACGGACGAGGTGCGGCGGGCCTTCCACACGCTCGCCCTGCGCGACCATCCCGATCGGGGCGGAACCACTGAGCGCTTCGTCCGGCTCAAGGACGCCTACGCGACGGCGATGTCGCGGTGCCGTGACCTCGCCCGATGACCGGGGCCGAGGGCAAGGGCCTCGGCGGTCGCCCGCTGCCAGGGCTCACGGCGGAAATGTTCGTTCGTTTTGCAGAGTTTAAACGCTTACGAGTGTTGAAATTCGAATGCCACTCCCCCGAGTCTCGTTGCGTGCCTCCCTGGTCGGGATCGCTGTGGTCACCTTTGACCTATTCGGGGGGCTCGCCCTGTTGCCGGATTAACAAGGCTGCCGCCGATGCGTTGAAGATTATCATGCGAAATGGAACGCGTACGACGAAGACTACAAAGGCGTTTGGTGACGGAGTCGAATTCAAACTGCCCAACGGGCTGGTCGCGCGATTCAACGCGGTGACAAATGAGTTTAATGGCTTCTTGGGACGCGGACGATGAGCGATTACAAAACACTGATAGCGAGTACGCCGCTCGTCAGAGAGATCGAGAGTACGACTACGACTGGTGATATCGACTACGATGGCACCGCACTGGAAATCGCAGCCATTAATGGCGATGAGCTATTCCATGTGGTTGTCGACGAGAATGGCGAATCTCAATTCTTATTCTTTCGATCGGAGGGAAACTACCGAATCCCAGTGGCTGTCATGGAGCGAATCATCGAAGCTGCAAAACAGCACGTGCGAGTTACTGGATGATGGCCAAGAACTGTCTTCCGATTGGCTGGGTGGCCCGGCCAACGCCCCGCGCGGTCTGGGTCGCGAAGCGAGACGAAGCGTTCAGGAGAAGCCGGGCTTGAATGAGGGGCGAGGGTGCGTCTTCGGCCTCGTGCGGCTTCGCCGCCCGGACAGCGTGCCGCTGTCCGGGCCACCCGCGCGGGAGATAAGCCTTGCCTCACCGCCGGCAGGAGCCGCATGGGCCAGCCGACCCCTCGCCCGGGGTCCGCTGGCGCGGAACCCGGGGCACCCGGCGCGGCGGATGGGCTCGCTTGCTCGTCAACCGGGATGGCGAAGCCGCAAGAGGCTTGGGGGCGCCTCTTCGTGGCCTCTCGTCGCTCGGCGACCTCGGTTTGCGTTGGTCTGGGGACGAAGTCGATCGAGGAAGAGGTTCGACATTCTGACAGGAGGTTTTGGAGGCGTGCGAATCGCGTTGGGGAGTCGGCCCTGCGAAGGGGGCGATCGGGCTTGAGCGGTTTGCGGATCCGGGGTAAAGAGGGCGTCTTCACATTTCCTTCGCACGTCTGGGCCAGGCACCAACGGATTGGCATCGTTCGCGGAGCGGATGTCGATCGGTCGACGGACGGGGCCCGGACGGAGTCTTATGACGGATTTCCGAAGCAGGCGGAGACGACGCATCGCCGGGGTGATCGCCGCTGCGCTGCTGGCCTGGCCCGAGGGGGGGATCGGCCAGGAGCCGACGGTCGAGGAGCGTCTGCGCCGCCTGGAGGAGATGAATACGAGCCTGATGGAGCAGAATCGGCTGCTGCTGGAACGGCTCGATGCGCTCTCGACGAAGTACGACGAGGTGATGCGGGTGGTCGGGCCGAGCCTTGACCCCGCCGTTGAGCCGGCGCAGGAGCCGGGCTTGCCGCCGATCCCGGGCCCGAGCCCGATCGGCCCGATGGGGGAGCCGGCGACCCCCGTCACGCCGGAGGAGGTCCCCGAGGTAGGGGGGACGCCGGCCCTACCGATGCCCGCGCCGGCCGGGGTCGGCGGCGGGGCGTTCCGTGCCTATCAGACCGAGATTCTTGGCCCTCGAGGGGAGCCGGCCACCCAGACCGACGGCCGGGACGCGCCGATCGAGCCGCCCGAGGAGGGGGAGAAGTTTCCGCTGGATGCGTTTTACGACGAGGGGTTTGTCCTCGGTTCGGACGACGAGAAGGTTCCTTATCTGCTGAAGACGAACATCCGGATGCAGTTCCGGCATACGGGATTTCGCCGGTCTCGGCTGTTCTGGATCGACTCGGCCGGGATCGTGCGGCCGATCCGGAATCGCCAGGACTTTGAGATCGAGCGGGGTCGGCTGTCGTTCGAGGGGTTCTTCTATGATCCGGACTTGCAATATTATCTGAACCTCGATTTTGACACCGATGACCAGCACGTGGTGATCGCGCACGACTTCTGGATCAACTACCGGTTCAACCGGGCGCTGGATGTTTATATCGGCAAGGCATTCGTGCCGGGGAGCCGATCGTGGCTGGAGGGCTCGACGCGGACCCAGTTCGCTGACCGGCCGATGGCCACGACCTTCTTCCGGCCCGATCGGAGCGTGGGGATCTGGGCGCTCGGCGAGCCGGTGGAGAAGGTTTTCTACCGGGTGATGCTGGCCAACGGGTTCGACACGGCCGACCTGACGTTCGAGGAGATCAATGAGCAGCCGGCGTACTCCGGGTCGCTGTGGTCGGAGGTCATCGGCGACTTCGGGCGGGGCTTCTCGGATCTCGAATGGCACGAGCGGCTGGCCGTCCGGCTGGGCAACAGCCTGACCTATGCGCCCGGGTCGCCGGCCGCGATCTTCTTTCAGCCGGTCAGCGAGCAGAACTTCGTTCGACTGTCGGATGGCACGCCCTTGTTCGAGCCCGGTGCGCTTGCGCCGGGGGTGACGGTCAACGACTTCGACATCACGCTTTATGCGATCGACGCGGCCCTGAAGTATCGGGGCCTGAGCATCAACGCCGAGTACTACCTCCGCTGGCTCAACGACATCCAGGGGGATGGTCCGCTGCCGATCACCCGGCTGTTCGATCACGGCTACTACGTGCAGGGCGGGTATTTCGTGCTCCGGGAGCGGGTGGAGCTGATTGCGAGGCACTCGCAGGTCAACGGGCGATTCGGCAGCGGGGCGGAATACGCGCTCGGCATGAACTGGTTCATCAACCGCACGCACTACCTGAAATTCACGTTCGACGCGACCTGGCTCGACGCGATCCCCGCCCAGAACAGCGGGCCGAACTACCGGGCGGGGGATTCGGGGATTATGTTCCGCTCTCAGTTGCAACTGGCGTTCTGATCGGGCGATTGGCGCAGGCGGCTTGCCCTCGGATGCGGTCCGGGAGGCCTGGTGCCCTTCGGGGTTGAAGGCGGCGCATTCGCGGGCCGCCGAACCGCGGCGTCGGGCGGACCGTGCTCCTGGCGGTCATCCGGGCCAACTGCCGCTCGCTGGAATGGGGGGGGGCGCCGCGATGGCTGGTGTAATGCTTCAGGGTGTGGCTCGTCCCCGATCACACATCTCTCCCATCTGGTCTGTGCGTTGCGGACGCGACGCTGCCGACTCGACCTCCTCGAAGACGACCGTGTCGGTCTCATGTCGCTCTGCAATGTGAGGATAACTTGTTGATTTGTTTCATAGGAGTTTTCTTGGGATTTTGATTGCAAGCCTCGATCGTTTCGGCATGATCGGGTTGTAAGGTGGAATGATGTGGACGAATAGGTGTGTGTAAACACGGAAGATCGCCCGACTCCAACAGCTTGGGCGGAGGGGACCATGTCAGACGAAAACAAGGCCGTGGTCAGGCGCTTGATCGAAGCACGCAACGCCAACGATCTGGAGGCGTTCGTGGCGCTCTGTACCCCAGCCATTCAAGATTATGTGAGAGATGCCTTCTCCGACGTAAGTGTCGCGTTTCGCGACGTGCATGTCACCACGGAGGAGATGATTGCCGAGGGAGACAAGGTTGTAACGCTGTGGACCTTCAAGGGTACGCATCTCGGCGAATTCTGGGGCATCCCTGCCACGGGAAAATCGGTCAGTTGGACCGGGATCGATATCTACACCATCAAGGACGGGAGAATTACAACCCACGTGCGGAAGTCAGACATCCTCGGCCTACTCCAACAACTCGGCGCTGCATCATCCGGAGGAAAAGGCGGCGGGTGACTGGGTGACTCGACCAACGCCCCACGTTTTCCGGGTTGCGAAGCGACATGATGTATTCAGGGGAAGCCGGGCTTGAATGAGGGGCGAGGGTGCGGCTTCAGCTTCGTGCGGCTTCGCCACCCAGACCGCGGCATGGATCACGACGTGGAGCGTCGCCTTTGGTAGAAGACGTATCCATAAATCGCTGTATTGATGACGAGGACGCCGAGGCCCAGTATGACCTGGACGGTCGGGGTTAATGCGCCGGGATAGATGACGGGGAGAAGGTAGTGCTCGATGAAGCCGCCCTCGTAGCCGGCCTCGCCGCTGAGGCGTCGGAGGAATTTTTCGAGGGGGGTGAGTGGGCATCGCCAGTTCATGAACTCGATGAGGGCTCCCCAGGTGGCGACCAGAAGGTGGATCCAGGCGACCTTGGGCCAGCGGAGGACGAGCAGGCCGCCGAAGATCACAAGAAGAATGAAGGCGAGGTGCAGGACGAGGACGGCGTCGGCAAGGAAGCGGAAGATCATGATCCGGCCCTCGGTCCGGGAGAAGATGGCTCAAGGATGGGCGACTTGCTTTGGGGGTCGGATGCGGGTCCTGACCGGGGGAACCGGAGGGCGCGCCGAGGGGAGGGGATCAATCATGGGAAGCGTCAGCCTTCGAGCGCCTGGTCGGAGGGGACGAGGGGGAGCCGGTCGGAGAGGGCGGAGAGGGAGAGGGCGTGGATCATCTCGTCGACCGTGGTGCAGCAGTCGGGGAGGATGCGGACATGGTACTTCTCGGCGGCTTTGGAGAGGGCGGTGTGGGTGACGCAGTTGTGGGTCATCATGCCGCAGACGAGGAGGTCGGTGATGCCGAGCTGCTGGAGGGTGTCGTCGAGGGTGGTGTCGCGGAAGCTGTCGGCCGACTGCTTGACGACGATTGGGGCGTCGGGGGCGGCGGCCTGGATGCGGGGGTGAATCGCGGCCCCTTCAGTCCCCTCGCCAAAGAAAGGGGCCGAGGCGGCAGGGGTGACGACGTGCTGGACGAAGATGACCGGTATGCCGACCGATTTTGCCTTTGCAATCGCGTGCTCGATCGATTGGAGCGTCGCTTCTGGCTTCCAGAGGGGGAACTTGCCGCCAGGGAAGTAGTCGTTCTGAACGTCGATGACGAGTAATGCGGTTTTCATGGTGGGTGCCCTTGAAGGGCCTGACAGCGCCTGGTCTCTCGTGACCGTCTGGCCCGCCAGGCCATCGACCCAGCGTACCACACAACCCAGTCTCCCGGACATGACCCGACCCTGGTGGCGCGCCGGGGCGAGACGGATTGTCGGCGCGTGGGTGCCACCTTTGAGCGATGGGTAAATGCATGTTTCGATTGAATCAGTTATGTTGATTTGAGGCGACATTGCTTGCCAGAGGCGTTTTTGTGCCTATCTCAGTGGGAACCCGGTGATCGAAATGCTGCGAGGCGGAGTCTCGATGCACTCGGGTTTACCATTCATTTCGAGCTGGTTTATCACATTCCAGAATGATTGCATCAGGAGGTTGAGGTCTCATGCTCGCCCGATTCGTTGCTGCGCCGATGGCTCTTGCCGCGCTGTGTGTGTTCCCGATGGGATCTTTTGGACCGCAGGCCGAGGCGCAGGGACCGCCTGCTCCGAAGGGTCCGACGATCGTGGACATCGCCATTGCGGTGAACGAGGAGACAGGGGAATTTTCGACGCTCATCGCCGCTTTGGACGCGGCCGGACTGGTTGAGACGCTGGATGGGCGTCGACAGTTCACCGTGTTCGCTCCGACCGATGCGGCGTTCGAGAAGCTGGGGCTGAATGCTGGGAACATCGGCACGCTGCCGGTCGAGGCGCTGACCAACATCCTGCTGTACCATGTGTCGCCCGGCGAACGCTTCGCGGAGGACGTGGTTTCCTCGACGCGCATCCGGACGCTGAACAAGGGGTTCACCTTCCCGGCCGTGACCGCAGAAGGAGTGTTCATCAATCAAAGTAAAATTCTTGCGGTGGATATTGATGCGAGCAACGGCGTGATCCACGTCATCGATACGGTCTTACTTCCCTGAGTTGGGTCACGCTGAGTTGCGGAGCGGACCGGGTCGTCCGATGATCGTGCGATCCGCCGAAAGGCCCCCGTTGCGCCCGAGCATCGGGGGCTTTCTCGGTGTTGAGGCGAGGTCAGGGCCCGGCAGGCGAAGGATTTGCCGGTAGAGGACGGGGGCGGTCCATCTCGTCTTGCCAGGTGTCGAGCATCGAGGAGAGGTGGGCAACGCGGTTTGGGTTGGTAGCCGACAGGTTGTGCGATTCGGATGGGTCGGCGGCGAGGTGAAACAGGAGCGGGCGGCCGTCGTCGATCAGGAGCTTCCAGGGACCGAGGCGGGCAGCGGCGACGGACCCGTTGCGCCAGAAGAACGGGCGATCCGGGAGAGGTTCGCGGCGGAGGAGGAGCGGGGCGAGTGAGATGCCGTCGAGTGCGGGGGCGGCGATCGGTTCGAGGTGGGCGAGGTCGAGGAAGGTGGGCAGAAGGTCCATCGTCATCGCGGTCTCGGGAGTGACGCCGGGGGCAACCCGGCCGGGCCACCAGGCGATCGCAGGGACGCGGTGGCCGCCTTCGAACAGTTGGCCCTTCTGGCCGCGGAGGGGGCCGTTGTCGGAAATCTCGCCGTGGAAGCGATTGCCGTAGTGGCGATAGCCGCCGTTGTCTGAGGTGAAGATCACCAGGGTGGAGCGGTCGAGATTGAGGCGTTGCAACGTGGTGATGAGTTGGCCGACGCTGCGGTCGATCGCCTCGACCATCTCCCGGACCACAGGCCGGACGGCGCCGGGAGGGTGAGGGCCGAGCTTGCTGAGATCGCTGTAGTCGTGCCCCTGTTGGCGGTGCGCCGGCTCGTTGGGGCCTTGCCAGGGGAAGTGGATCGCCAGGTGAGAGACAAGCAGGAAAAACGGTTGGTCGCGATGCCGTTCGATAAAATCGATGCTGTCTCGCGTGATGAGATCAACACTGTAGCCTGGTTCGAGGGCCAGGGTTTCGCCGACCCACCAGTCGGGGTCGCCGGATCGGCTGAGGTGCGAATGATGGTCGCCGTCTCCGGTGAGCAGGCCGCGGAATTCGTCGAACCCTTGCCGGGTGGGGAGGAAGGGAGCCTGGTAGCCGAGGTGCCACTTGCCGAAGAGGCCCGAGACGTAGCCGGCAGGTTTCAGGGCCTCGGCGATGGTGAGTTCTTCGAGGGGGAGTCCGATGTCGTGGTCGCGGTCGGCGTCGAGCGCCCCTTCGAAGGCGCGGCCGAACCGGTTCTGGTAGCGTCCGGTGAGCAAGGCGGCCCGGGTGGCCGAACACATCGGGCCATTGGAATGAAAGTCGGTGAAGCGAAGCCCTTCGGCGGCGAGGCGGTCGATGTGAGGCGTTTGATTGGACCGGTTGCCGAAACAGCCGACGTCGGCGTAGCCGAGGTCGTCGATGAGGATGAGCAGGATGTTGGGAGGGCGGTGGGCGTCGGCAGCCTCCTGGGCCGAGGCGAAGGTGCCTTGCAAGAAAACGGCAGAGAAGAACGCGATTGGAATTACAGAAAAATTCGAAATCATGATTCTTCGAATTGTGATTGAGTCCGCTTCGCCTTTTCTTCCGGGCTCGCGTCGAGAGTGTCGAGCACACGAGGACCTGGAAGGGGGAAGGTGTGTCCTCGAAGGCTCGCCGTATAGCGTCGTTACGCGGACTCCACCGCAGCATAGACCTTGCCGTGCCTGGCGAGCCATGCGAGGTCGCCGCGTTCGGCGTGTTCATGAATGTCGCGGAGGAGTCGGACGGTTTCAGGCTCGTAGCAAGGTTCACTGGGGTCGTCGGCAGGAATGACCATTTCGACATCAACGGCAACGACGTACTTGTCTGTCTGAATGAAACGGGTCCGTGTGATCCGTTCTCCCGGAATCTTCATCTCGGGCCTCGGTCGAAGAAGTGAACGGTGACGAGCTTGGCAATTCCACTCGGGCGGAGGAGTGACCAAACGGCCTTGAACTCGGTGCCATCCGGCAATGCCTCGCGGACCTCGACGGTCGGGTGAGGTGTCGCGTTGGGGTGTTCGACGATCAACGAGCCGTCATCAAGGCCGGAGACGGCTTGCCATTCCAGGATACCTCGTTCTTCCAAACGTTCGGAAGCGTGGTTTCCCACGAGGTAACGGTCTTCCGCAACGAGGCGTCGAATGATTTCGAAGAGTTCCCCCTTCAATGATACCTCTCCGAGTTCAGAAGAACTCTGCTTTGCCCACCTGGGGTCAAATCAGTTCCCGGATGGGCTCGCCGTGGGGGAGGAGGGGGATGGGGCGGCCGGTGAAGTCGGGAAACTCGGTGTGGGGGGGGATGCCGAGGTGGTGGTAGAGGGTGGCGAGGAGGTCCTGGGGGGAGAGGGGGCGTTCGGTGGGGTACTCGCCTCGGGAGTTGGTGGAGCCGATGACCTGGCCGGTGTGCAGGCCGCCACCACTGAGCAGCGCGGACATGGCGTCGGGCCAGTGGTCGCGGCCGATGAGGCCGTCGGCGTGGGCGAGGCGGGGGGTGCGGCCGAACTCACCGCAGGCGACGATGAGGATTTTGCGGTCGAGGCCGCGGACGTAGACGTCTTCGATCAGGGCGGAAAGGGCCTGGTCCATGAAGGGGGAGCGATAGCGGGTGGCGTCGCCGAGATCCCATCGGGTTTGGACGTTGATGTGATCATCCCACGAGAAGTAGCGGTCGGAGAGGGTGGGGGCCAGCGCGTCGATGGTGATGACGGTGGAGCCGGCCTCGGCGAGGCGGCGGGCGAGCAGGCAGGCCTGGCCCCAGAGGTGGCGGCCGTAGCGGTCGCGGAGGCGGGGGTCCTCGCGGGAGAGGTCGAAGGCGGAGGCGACGCCGGGGTTAGTGAGCATCTGGAGCGCCGCCTCGCGGAACGGGTCGGCGTCGGCGTTGGGGCGGTCGTCGAGGCCGCGGCGGAAGCCGTCGAACTGGGTGAGGAGGCCGCGGCGGTCGTCGAGACGCTGGCCGTTGATCCCGCCGACGAGGGCGAGGGCAGGGGGGCGAAAGTCGGGGGCCGAGGGGTCGCCGGTGGCGAAGGCGGAGTGGGTGACGCCGAGGTAGGTCGGCCGAGTCATGAAGGGCTGGCGGGGGATGCCGACGTAGCGCGGGAGGCCATCGGGGCGAAGGCCGCGGACGTGGCTGGCGACCATGCCGAAGTCGGGGTGCTCGGACTTCGAGGTGGAGGTGGGGTCGGGGGGGCTCGGGGTCTTGCCGGTCAAGAGCTCGATGGAGCCGTCGTTATGGGCCGACATGGTGTGATGGAGCGATCGGACGATCGAAACCTTGTCGCCGAGCTTTGCCTGGAGCGGGAAGACCTCGCAGAAGTCCATGCCGGGGACGCTTGTGGCGATGGGGTTGAAGGGGCCGCGGTACTCGGCGGGAGCATCGGGCTTGGGGTCCCAGGTTTCGAACTGGCTGGGGCCGCCCCACATCCAGAAAAGGATGACGGAGGTGTCGGGATCGGAAAGGGGGCCGTTGTTCGCGGAGGATCGGGCGGCGAGCAGGTCGGAGAGGCCGAGGCCGCCCAGGGCGAGGGAGCCGAGACGGAGGAACTCGCGGCGACGCAGTGGGCCAGCGCAGGACGAGGCGAGCATTCAGATCCTCCCGTTCGTTGCGCAATGATGTTTGACAACGGTTGGAGGATCATACCGCCGAGGGGTCTGGCGGGGCAATGACCGGGTGGGGCATGGGGGACGGGGGATCAAGGCCGCCTCGGCTTCCTCGGCCGCTTCCTGGGCCAATCGCTCGTCTTCCTCAAGGCATTCCCAGCGATAGACGGTTCGAGTGCGGAAGTAGTTGAAGTGTCCCGAAGCTTCCAGGTCGCCGGTGCGTTCGAACTCGCGGTAGCAGCGGGCCATGCGGAAACAGTCGACGAACCAGTCGGGCGACATGCCTTCCATGTTGCAGCCCTGGCGGACCTCGCCGTCAAGCGTGTTGGGGCCTTCCATCGAGGCGATCAACTGGCCGGACGCGGCGGTGACGGTGACGAGGAGTTGGTCGGATCGGGTCGCCCGGCAGGAGATGGTCCACCCTCCCATCTCCTGGACGAGGAAGGTCACCTGAACGTTGGACCAACGCTTCGGCCAATAGTCGCGGATCAGTTTGAAGGCGTCGAGGAGCGTTCCGAGCATCGACCTTGGCCTCCGTGCCAACTGGAGCAATCGTGGCAAGTGTGAGCGCCATCGAGTGCACAAAGATCCGTGTGAGTATCGGTCGGGCGGTCGGGCGATCGACAGCGATTCTCCGAGAGATTACGGCGCCGGGCCAACTCTGAACACCGGAAGGAGTGGGTCGAGGCGGGGAGAGGCAGGGGATCAGGGGGGTGGAGCGGAACCGGAATCGTTGCGGAGGGAATGGAGGACATCGAGGGTTTCGGAGACATGCCGGGTCGGGCGGAACTGCGACGAAACGATGTGCCGAACGATTCCCTCGCGGTCGATCAGATACGTTACCCGGCCGGGGATCAGACCGAGGGTTTTCGGCACGCCGAAGCGATCACGAACCGCGCCTTCGGGATCGCTCAGGAGGAGATAGGGAAGTCGTAAGCGGTTAGTGAACCGTTGATGAGATTCGAGGGAGTCGGAGCTGATGCCGATAACCTCGGCTCCAGCCTGCTGGAAGACCTCGTAGGAGTCTCGAAACGAGCAGGCTTCGGCCGAGCATCCCGGGGTATCGTCCTTGGGGTAGAAGAACAGGACGACCTCTCGGCCTCGGAAATCGGAAAGCCGGGTTGTGGTTCCTGAGGTGGACGACAGCGAGAAATCCGGGGCCGGCTGGCCGACACGGACCGGAGAGGAGGCAGACATGCAAGGCTCCGAACGGGTTGCAATCGACGGACGAACGCGGAGTGTTCAATGATCGTCCTGCTGGAGCAGGCGGGCGATGGCGTCGAGGAGGACGATCTCGACGGTGGGGGCGACATTCGAGGCGCGGGGGCTGGCCTCGTAGCCCCCTTGGTAGTAGGCGGAGGCGGTGCAGATGTAGCCGGGGGCGTAGTCGCCGTAAGCGGCCATGCAGACGAAGAGGTCGGGACGCATGGCCTGGGCGGCAAGCTGGTACTCGACGAACAGCTCGCCGGGGAGGTGGAGCAGGCGAGTCGGGCCGAGGGTGAGGCAAGAGACGGGGATCGGGTCGTTGCCAGTGGTGCAGCGACGGAGCCAGACAAGGTCGACCGCGGCGGAGATGCGGGCGTTGGAGTTCGGGTCGGCCAGGGTGGCGGAGAGGGTTTCTTCGTCGAGGTGAGGGGCGGCGGGGAGGACGACGGGGACGACCTCCCAGGCGATCGAGGAGGAGGAGACGGGTGATCGGCGATTGGTTTCGGCGGCGGTGTCGAAGGCGCGTCGCATGGCGTCGGCGAGGCGGTCGGCGAGGACCTGGCGGTTCTCGGGGGCGCCGTCGTTGAACTTGCCGGCGCCAATGTTACCGCCGGCGCCGTCGAAGTGGATGTGAGGGATGCCGGTGGCAGCCTCTCGGGCCTGGCGGGCGAGGCCGGGGAAGTCGCAACTGGCCAGGCCGGTGCGGTAGTAGCTCTGGGGGTGGCAGGCGTAGTAGGAGAGGCAGGCGATCGGCTCGGCGCCGTCGAAGAAGGTGAGGAGCTTGAGGTTCGGGTCGATGATGCCTTCGGGCTCGGCGCGGAGGGCCTCGTCGCGGCAGGCGGTGTAGCGGGTGGCGCGGACTCGGCCATCGGGGCCGAGGATGCGGCGGTTCGAGGCGACCCCCTCGACCAGGGCGTCGGCCGAGCCGATGTGGGTGACGGTTCGGGCGTCGGCCTTGGCCTGGCGGGCGGCGTCGGCGGCTCGGGCGATGACGTCGCGGGCGAAGTCGAGGTCGAAGAAGGATTCGGAGGGGTCGACTCCGTGCTCGATCAGCAGCTCGGCTGCGGAGAAGTCGCAGCGGGGGGCGTCGTGCTGGTGCAAGGCGTGGACGGCGACGCGGTCGGGCGAGGTGCCGACGGCCCCGGCGATCGCCTCCTTGAAGGCGTCTTGGCCGCCGTTGCCGACGCCGATCCAGTCAATCGCCAGCAGGACGATCGGCTCGTCTTCGCCAAGCAGAACAATCCCCTTGCAGTGGAGCGGGTCCTGGACACCGTCGGTCGGGTCGTAGGCCATCGGGGTGCCGACGGGAGGGGAGGCGTCGACGTCGAACGTGCCCAGGCGGAGCGGTTCGTCGGCGATGGCGACCGCGGAGAATCCGGAGGCGGCGAGCAGGACCAGGGTGAGGAGGGGGCGGACCATCGGGAGGGCTCCGGGGCTCAGGGGGTGGAGAACCCATCGCCGACGCTCCAGAGGCGGAAGCCGTCCGCACCGCCCGTCCCGCCCAGCCCCGTTGCGCGGCGTCAGGCACGGGACGAAGTCACGCAATGGGGTTCGAAGGCCGTTACTCGGTGGTGGAAGCGGGCGAAGACAGCGAGCCGGGCTGAGACTCAACGACGGCGTGCGAGGTGACGAGCGGCTCGCTGGTGGTCGAGGATCGGGAGCCGTTGGCCTGAGCCGACGCTGGGGCCGATCGCGGAGGAACGACCGATTCGTCCTCCTGCTCCTCCTCGGACTCGGAGCGAGTCGAGGACAGGCCGATCGTGCCGAACAGGTAGGCCTGGGCCGCGAGCGAGCCGAACAGCGCGATCATGGCCATCGCGGTAATGCCCAGCCGGGCCAGCAAGTAACCTTCACTCCGCAACGGGCCGTAGGCGATGAGGATGATGCGGGGTTCGGGACCGCGAAGAAACGAGAGCGGGACCGAGCCGAGCAGGGTGGCCCCGCGTAAGAGCCCGGCGTTGTACACCCGGATCGCCTCGGTCGGTTCGTAGTCGGCAACCCGTTCATCCTGGACCACGAGCCCTCGTTCCACCTCGTGTCCCTCGGACAGGGGGAAGAGATCCAGGAGGACGGTGGTCAGCCCTTCCGACCCGTACAAGGCAGCGACCAAGGACGCCTCGGCCACGACAAAGACGAGCAACGGCAAGAGCAAGGCGCCGATCATCGCTCCGGGACGCTTCAAGGCGGTGCTGAGGGCCTGCTCGATCCCGAGCCGTCCCTCGGCATCGCGCACGACCAGGGCGAAGGCCACCACCGGCAAGAGGATTGCGAGGACGAGCAAGACCACCAGCGGCCAGGGGGCCGGTATGATCGGAGGGGCATACTGGGTTTGCCGGCTGCCGTCGAACAGCCAGATGGGGGTCACGAACGCGACGACGAGGAGGACGGCCAGGGTTAGCTTCGCCAGCCCTCCTCGCCAGCTTGACGGAGGAGAATCGACGCCGAACGCGGCCTGTTCGAGTCGGCCGACCTCCTCGATGCGGCGGAGGTAGACCATCGCGGCCCAGACGAGCAAGGCCAGGCCCAGCCAGCCGCCGACCACGGGAATGGCCATCATGACCACCACGGCGAGGGCGAGCAGGATGACCCCCGCGGCCGTCTCGGCCCATTCCTCCTTCATCGCGCTGCGCAGTCGAGAGATCGGCTTGGGGCCATCGGGCGATCGGTAACGGGGAACCTTCACCTCGGTCTTGCAATCCCAGCACTGGACGGTCGTTCGCTCGGGGCTTCGCTGGGCCCGGAGCGTCCGGCCGCAGGGGCATTTGACAAATGCAAACATGATGAGTGGCGCTCCGGGAGGCGGTCGTCGGCTCAGCTCGTGAGGTTCGGGCGCACCAAAAGACGTTGAGGTCTTGACAACGAATATCGGTCCCCTGCGCTCAATTCGCAAGGGCCGATCGACGGAAGTTATGGCCTGATGGAGCGATCTGCTTCATCCTGGTCTGCCGTTCACCCGTCGGAAACGGTCGAGCTTTGCCCGATCGCGGCGGTGGCTCCGCGCGTGCGAAAGGCCCAAGCCCCGAATAGATCGGGGCCGGGCCTTCGACACAACGGTCGCTCGCTGGGGGATGCGGAGAGGTCGATCAGTTGTCGACATTCTCCTCCAGCAGCTCACCCTCAGCCTTGATCACCTCGCCGGCGGCCTGAACGTCCTCGGCCTGTTCTTCCGCGATGTCTTCGGACTGCTCGGGGGTGACGTAGCCGTCAGCCATGGCGCCGCCGATGGCCTCGCCGGTTTCCTGACGCTCTTCGGCGAAGTCTTCCTGGGCCTCCTGCAGCTGGTCTTCGGGAGAGCAGCCGACGGTGAACAGACCCAGGCCAAGCAGGGCGACGAGCGATGCGAGCATTTTCATCGAATCAAGCTCCTGAACGATGGTGGTGCGAGTGTTTCGACACACCCTGAATGGTTGCTCATGCGACGTTGCAAGGCAGGGCGGTCGTGCCGGATACCTGGTGCAACTTGCGCGCCAAGAACCGACACGGCCACCCTTGGAAATGGGCTGCGCACCCGAGCGAAGAACGAAACACGAGCGATCATGATCCCTGAGGGCGGTCGGCGCGGGGGACAAGACCGATGACGGTTCGGGGGGCTCGGGCATCAGGGCGCGGGGTCGCGGTCACGGGAATCACGTCGCCACCGTCGTCGATGATCAGAAGAGGAACGGCTTTGGGGCCAAACTGTGCGGCGAACGCCTCTGACGGGTCGGCCCCGTCGAGGTCGAGGCGCTCGATGGTCGCACCGGCGTAGAAGAGGGCGTCGAGGTGGCGGAAGGTCATGCCGGACCCAAACAGGACCCGCCCGTGCAGTTCGAGGGCGACCGATCGGCCGGCCTCGTGGAGGTCGGCCGCATCGATCTGGGCAGCGAGCGGGACGGTCACGTCGGGCTCAGGGTCGGCATCGTGGTTCTTCGGCGACCGGGCCGCGCCGTGCGGTTCGGGGGTGAGCTGGAAGACGTTCTGGCGGCCAAACAGGCTGGTGAAGTGCAAGGCGGCCAGGCTGTTGACTTCCTCGTTGGGGGTGAGAGCGAGCAACCGGCCGATCCGTCCAGCGTCGATCCGCTCACGGACAAAGGGGGAGAGGATGCTGGCGTTGAGGGTCGGAATGCCTTCGTGGTCGGCCGAGTCGAGGCGGTCGGTTCGGGTATCGACGAGCAAGACCGGGATGTCTTCGGCCCGAATGACGCGGGCAATGGCCAGCCCCAAGGGGTTCGCCCCGGCAATGAGGTAACCAGTCCGACCGCCAGTCAGCCCGAGCCGACGCGCCAGCGGCACCGACGCCAGGCCATAGACCACCACCGTCCCGATAATAACCGTGAAGACGGCCGGGACCAGGCGATCGGCCCCTTCGATGCCCCCCTCTCGCAGCCGCAAGGCAAAGACCGAGGCCACGGCCGCGGCGACGATGCCGCGAGGAGCCATGCACATCAAGAACAGTCGATCGGCCCAGGCAAGCCCTGTGCCCACCGTCGAGGCCAGTACCGAAAGCGGCCGCGCGATCACAATCAGAACAACCGTGAACAGCACGCTCCGCAGACCGACCGCCGCGATCTGATCGGGAGACAACCGCGCGGCCAGCACCACGAACAAGACCGAGACGAGCAGAACAGTTAAACTTTCCTTGAACTCGGCGATGTGCCGGATCGAGACCGATCGTTGATTGGCGAGGACCACCCCGAGCACGGTGACGGTCAACAGGCCCGACTCCTCTCGGATCAGGTCTGAGAGGGTGAAGGTGGCCACCACGACCATCAAGGCGACGGGATTGTGCAGGTAGTCGGGCACCCAGTATCGTCCGAGGACCCAGGTCAAGGCCATTGCACCGGCCAGACCGATGACCAGGCCGACGATGGCTGTGAGCACCCCTCCCCAGATCAGGACCGAGAGCCCCGAACTCGGCCCGCCGGCCGTGCCGATCACCTCGAAGACGAGGACGGCCAGCACGGCGCCGATTGGGTCGATGACAATCCCTTCCCACATCAAGATCGGCCCGGAACCCCCCGACGGTCGCACATGCCGGAGCAAGGGGCCGATGACCGTGGGACCGGTCACGACGAGGATCGCCCCGAGCAGAATGGCCAGGGGCCAGGGAACGCCGATCAGATACCGACCGGCCACGGCGGCCACCAGCCAGGTGATGCCCGCGCCGATGCTCACGAGATTGCGGATCACCGCGCCTGAGGTTCGCAGGTCGGCCAGCTTGAGGGTCAGGCCCCCTTCAAAGAGGATCACCGCGACCGAGAGGGAGACAATCGGGGCGAGCGCATCGCCGAGCAGCTCGGCCGGATCGATCAGGCGGCCGAGTTCGAGCCATTCGGCCGCGGGTCCTGCCAGCAGCCCGGCGAGCAGGAGCAGGAGAATGGCCGGGAGGTTGAGTCGCCAGGCCGCCCACTGCGCCCCGATTCCCAGAACGACAATGGCGGCAAGTTGGATCAAGACATCTTCGTGCATCCCGGTTGATCCTCTGGGGCGCGTCGCGTTGCAATGGCGGACCGGAGGATCGTAGCGATCGGCGTGCCGGATCGGAAGCCAAAATCGGAGGAGGGACACAAGGAACAGGACGAATCTGGGGAGAACGGAGGGAGCGGACGCGGCACGAGGCCACACCGACGGTCGGCAAGGCCTCGTGCAAGGGGCAATTAACGGTGGAGATCTGCCAGGATAGTTTTCCCCGGAAGAGGGGATCAGGCGATCAGATCCTGGATAACCGAGCCGTAGACGTCGGTCAGGCGGAAGTCTCGGCCCGAGTAGCGGTAGGTCAGGCGCTCGTGGTCGACGCCGAGCAGGTGCAGGGCGGTGGCGTGGAGGTCGTGAACGTGCATGCGGCCTTCGATGGCGTTCATGCCGAACTCGTCGGTCGCGCCGTGGGTGTAACCGCCCTTGACCCCCCCACCGGCCAGGAACATCGAGAAGCCGGTGTGGTGGTGATCGCGGCCAGGATCGCCCTTCTTGGCCGGCTCGGAATAGGGTGTGCGGCCGAACTCGCCGCCCCAGATGACCAGGGTGTCGTCGAGGAGGCCGCGGGCCTTCAGGTCGCCGAGCAGGGCGGCGGTGGCACGGTCGGCATCGGCACAGAGGCGGCGGTGCCCCTTGTCGTTGGCCGAGTGGGTGTCCCAGGGTTGCTTGTTCCGGCCATCGACGTAGTAGACCTGGACCACGCGGACGTCGCGCTCAACCAGGCGGCGAGCCAGCAGGCAAGACTGGCCGAAGGTGGTGCGGCCGTAGGTCTCGCGGAGCCGCTCGGGTTCTCGGGAGAGGTCGAATGCCTCGCCGGCCTCGGTCTGCATCTGGAAGGCGAGTTCGAGGGAGGAGATCTGGGCGTCGAGGGCCGATTCGTGCGGCCGATCGGCACGATGGAGGTCGTTCATCTGCTGGATGAGGTCGAGTTGCTTGCGCTGCTCAGCCCGGTCGAGCTTCGAATGCTTCAGGTGGGCGATCATCGCGTGCACATCAAGGTCGGAGGTGTTGACCGACATGCCTTGATGTTCGCCCGGCAGAAAGGCGCTCGACCAGAGTTGCGGCCCAACGACCGGCAAGCCAGGGCAGAGGACGACGAAGGGGGGCAGGTTGGCGTTCTCGGAGCCGAGGCCATAGGAGAGCCACGAGCCGAGGCTTGGCCGGGTCGGCTGCTGGTGGCCGGAGTGCATGAGCAACAGGCCCGGCTCATGGTTCGGCGTATCGGTATGCATGCCGCGGAGGACGCAGAGGTCATCGGCGAAGTGGGAGAGGTGCGGGAATAGCTCGCTCATCACCACGCCGCTCTCGCCGTGAGGGCGAAAGCGGAAGGGGGAGGGCATGAAGGTTCCCCCCTTGAGTTTGCGTTCCAGCTTGAACTTGTCGGCCGAGGGGGCTTCGCCCGCATACTTCGCCAGAGCGGGCTTGGGGTCGAACGTATCAACGTGCGAGGGAGCACCATTCATGAACAGGAAAATGACCCGTTTGGCCTTTGCCGGGTGGTGCAGGCCGCCGAGCCCGGTGGCGGTAGCTCCCTGAGCGGTCGGCGGGGAGAGCAGGCCGGCGGTTTCCATGGCACCGGCCAGGCCGAGCAGGCCGAATCCGGCCCCCGTACGTCCGAGCATCTGGCGACGGGTCAGGGGCCGGCGGGGGCCGCGGGGGTCGAGGCTCATGGCGAGGCTCCTTGTCGAAGCGGGAGGCTTGGGGGTGGGGTGGGGACGGAATCAGTCGATCAAGAGGAATTCATTCGATGCGAGCAACGCCTGGGCATACACGGCCCAGCGTTCGGGGTCGTTGCAGGAGTCGGAGCCCAGGAAAGAGAGGGCCAGTTGTGTTTCGGCATCGCTCGGGGGCCGGGCGAAGAGGAGGCGATAGGCCAGGTCGATCCGGGCGTCCGGGTCGTCTCCGGCCTCGCTCGCCAGGCGGTCGGCGAGGCGATCGGCGTGGTGGGTGACGAACGGGCTGTTGAGGACGAAGAGCTTCTGGAGCGGGGTTGTGGTGCGGGCTCGGCCGTCGCTATGGGCGTTCGGGTCGGGGAAGTCGAACCGGGCGAGCATCGGGTGCAGCTCCAGTCGGCTGATCCTGCTGTAGAGGGTGCGGCGGCCGACGTCGGGATCGCTCGGGTCGATCGACGTGCCGCCGACGGTGCGGTCGAGCGAGCCGGAGGCGGCCAGGACCGAGTCTCGCCAGCTTTCGACCACCAGGCGCTTGCGAGCGGCTCGGGCGTAGAGGGTGTTCTCAGGGTCAATCGTGCGGTGGGCGTTGGTGATGGCGCTCGACTGGCGATAGGTGCTGGAGGTGGCCAGCTCTCGGATAAGGGACTTGAGGGACCAGCCCCCCTCGGTGACGAAGCGGGCGGCCAGGTCGTCGAGCAGTTCGGGGTGGGTCGGCTGTTCGCCGAGGATGCCGAAGTTGCTGGGCGTGCCGACGATCGACTGGCCGAACAGTTGGCCCCAAACACGGTTGACGAAGACGCGGGAGGTCAGGGGGTTGCTCGGATCGACGATCGCCTCGGCCAGGTCGAGCCGACCGCTCGAGGATTCGTCTCCCAGGAGGATCGGTTCGCCGTCGGACAGGACCGAGAGGAAGTGCCGGCGAGCGACCGGCCCTTTTTGCTCGACATTGCCGCGAATGAAGACGTTCAGGTCCTTCGGATCGGCATCCTTGATGATGTGCATGGCGTTTTCGGGAGCCTTGGCCTCGCCGTCGTCGTCCAGCTCGCACTCGTCGGTCAGCGGCTGGTTGAACATGACGGTACTGGCGAAGACCCCGGCCAGGGCGTAGTAGTCTTCGGTCGAGATCGGATCATACTTGTGATCGTGGCAGCGGGCGCAGGCGACCGTCAGGCCGAGCAGGCCTCGGGAGACGACATCGACCCGGTCTTCCCACTCCTCGGCCATCACCTCGGGGGAATTACGGCGGTAGTACTTCGGGCCGAGGCCAATGAAGCCGAGCGCGGCCAATTCGTCGGAGTCGGCCGGTTCGATCAGGTCAGCGGCAAGCTGACGACGGATGAACGTGTCGTAGGGAATGTCGTCGTTGAGGGCCTTGATCAGCCAGTCGCGATAGAGGTAGGCGTTGGGATAGGTCAATGAGGTGTCATCGCCAACGATATGGGCCTGGTCTTCGGCGTAGCGGGCCAGGTCGAGCCAGACACGTGCCCAGCGCTCGCCGAAGTGGGGGGAGGCGAGCAGTCGATCGACGAAGGCTTCCACGGCGTTGGGAGAGGGGTCGGCGACGAAGGCCTCGACCTCAAGCGGATCGGGGGGCAGGCCGAGCAGGTCGATCGAGAGGCGACGGGCGAGGGTCCGGCGATCGGCCTCGGGGTTCGGCACCAGGCCGGAGTCGTCGAGGCGGGCGAGGATGAAGGCATCAATCGGTGATCGGACCCAGGAGGGGTCGGACACCTCGGGCGGTTCGGAGCGCTTCGGAGGCTGATAGGTCCAGGAGGATCGGGCGGCATCCCAGTCGATCCCGGTGGTCGGGGGTTCGGGTGTTGAGCCGTCGTCGGAGCGGGGGTCGGGGGCACCCATCGTCACCCACTGTTCGAAGGCGGCGATGACCTCGGGCGGGAGCTTCCGGGAGGGCGGCATCTGCACATAAGAATCGTAGCGAATAGCCTCGATGAGCAGGCTCAGCTCGGGGTCTCCCGGCTCGACGGCGGGGCCGCCGTCCCCCCCCTGGAGCATGGCGGCGCGGGAGTCGAGCCGAAGGCCGCCCTTGGCCACATTTTCCTCGGCCGAGTGGCAACTATAGCACTGCTCGATGAGGACCGGGCGGATCTTCGCCTCGAAGAGGGCAAGCCCTTCGGCCTCGTCGGCCGAGGCTCGTGCGTGCGGAGCCATTCCCAGCACGATTGCAAGGGCCACGGCCGTGGTGAGACTTTGACCGCGGGAGCGATCAACCGGGTTCGGGACAAGGCTCATCAGGGCAACCTCTCGTGGCTCAGGACGGTCAAAGCCCAGGGGCGGTTCCTTTTTTGCGCAGTACCTCAAGTTTATCGGATGTTCAACAGGGAGTCGAGAGAATCGAGGATCATTCCTTCGAATCAAAGGCGCAAGTAAATCTTTTGCCGGTCGAGGAAGCGAACGAAGAGCATGGTGATGGCGAAGAAGATCAGGAGGCCGATCATGGTCCACCAGAGGGGGGAATCCTTGGGGACGAAGGCGTAGACCGTGCGTTCCACGACGCGGTGGATGATGTAGGCGGCCAGGGGGTTCATGCCGAGCAGGCGGAATAATTCGAGCGAAGCGCCGAAGCGGTCGCAGGCGATGACGAACAGGCCGTACAGGGCCAGGGCGAAGCCGGTGCTGAACCAGATGAAGGGGATGGTGACGATGCGCTTGTCCATCATCCAGTAGTTTTTGGCCAGCACTTCAGGCTCGATCAGCGGAGCGGTGGCGAGCAAGTCGGCCGGGGGGCGGTCGGAGAGGCGGTCGAGGGGAGGGATGACGGGAGAGACGGCGATGTCGATTGGATCGCCGTTTTCCTGAGTGCGGCGGTCGTCGACGGTGTAAAGGGTGCTGAAACAGGAGAGGGCATAGGCCACGATCATGACCAGCGCACCCCAGGCCATCAGGCGAGCGGCGGCCGAACCCGAGGAGCGACCGGTGACAGTCATCGTGTCAAAGGCGAGGGTGCCGGCGAGCATGGGGACCGACCAGTGCAGCAGTCCGAACAAACCGCCGTCCCAGGCGCGTCGACCGGTGGTGCCCCAGAGGCCGTCCATCCAGTTCGGCTGGCCCGAGACGAAGTCGTAATTGAAGGAGTACGACATGAGGAAATGGGCGGCCGAGAATCCGATCATCGTGCCGAACCGAGTCCAGGCCGATCGGGCGACGACGGGCATGATGAGGAGCTGGCAGACGCCGATGATCGCCAGGACCTCCCAGGCGTCGGCCTTGACCAGCTCGGCCAGGGCGCGCAGGACTCCCGGGCCGGTCATCTCGTCCCACGATTTGAAGCTGAAGCCGACGCCATAAACGACCAGGGAGATGAGCACCAGACCGAGGCTCCGCCAGAGGACCCGGCGGTAGGCGAGCGAGGAGCCGACCTGATCGATGCGACGCAGCAGGCTGAGCCGATACGAGAAGCCGCAGGCGAACATGAAGCTGGGCATGATCGAATCGGCATAGCTGAAGTACGTATTATTGTGCTTCAAGACCGAGTGGATCACGGCGAACGCGCCGAGGAAATTGACGACGAACATACCGGCGACCGTGTAGCCGCGGAACTGGTCCATCGAGGCAATTCGGCCGGTCCCTGCCATCGAACTCATCGGCGATCGTCTCCGCATCGAGGCCCGCATGGGCAGGCCGGAAAGGTAAAGAAAGGGTGTTCGGGAGGTTGTTCAAGGTTGAAGGTGTGTGCTGACGTTTACGGTGTTTCTTGCTCGTGCGACGAAAACCCGGGCAGCGCACGAGGGGCGGGTTCGCCTTCCCGGAAGAGGTAGCCGGTGTCGGCGTCGAGGGCGTTGAACTGGTCGACACGGCCGGAGGGCCAGCGAATTTCCAACGAATCCACCGTTTCGGCCTCGCCGAGGCCGAATAGGAGGCGGCCGTCGCTGGCCGATTGGTAGCTGCCGCCGCCGAAGCGGGTGGCAATTTGGCGATGACCGCCGGCCTCGACTGTGACGATCGCGCCGACGCCGTCGCGGTTCGACTTGGTTCCTTCGAGTCGCAAGGCGATCGCATGACCGGCCCCTTCGGTCTGGTTGTGGAGGAAGACGAGGGGGTCGTTCTGAGCCTGGAGGATGGCGTCGGGGCGGCCGTCGTTGTCGACATCTCCCACGGCCAGGCCGCGCCCGAGGGAGAGTCGGTCGAAGGCAGGTCCGGGGGTGGGGCCGGGGTCGATCAGGCGGCCATCGGGACCGCCAAGCAAGAGCTGCGGGGGCATCTTCCAGGGATACGAGGGGCGGCCGTCGTGCACGTGGCCGTTGGCGCTCAAGAGGTCGAGTCGGCCATCGAGATTGGCGTCGAGCAGGGTCAGGCCGAAGCCAAGCAAGTGGCGGCTGGGTGCTTTCAGGTTGATCTCGCTCGTCTGGTCGGCGAAGAAGCCGCCGCCGAGGTTCCGGAAGAAGGAGGTCGATTCTTCATAATAGTTGGTGACGAGCAGATCGAGCCGGGCGTCGCCGTCGAGGTCGCCCACGGCCGTGCCCATGCCGGCCTGGTAGTTGCCGTGGGCGTTGGCCGCGATGCCAGCGACCGCTCCCACTTCCTCGAATTGAAAGTCACCTCGATTCATGAACAAAAGATCGGCCGTCATGTCGTTGGCGACGAACAGGTCGATCCGGCCGTCGTCATCGACGTCGGCGGCGACCACGCCGAGCCCTCGGCCGGGGGTGACGGCGAAGCCGGCCTCCTGCGTCACCTCGACGAAGCGGCCGTCGTCGTTGCGGAAGACGCGGTCGGGCAGGGCGGGGAAGTCGATCGGGTTACAGGCATATTTGGTGGGGTCGTCGGGGTCGAGGCAGGTGGTGTCGCCATCTTCGTCCCAGCGGAGGTAGTGGCAAACATAGAGGTCGAGATCGCCGTCGCCGTCGAGGTCGGCGAACGCGGCCGAGGTCGGCCAGTCGCGATCGCCGCCAAGGTCAGCGGCATCGGTGATGTCCTCGAACGTGCCGTCCCCTCGGTTGCGGTAGAGGGCATACGATCGCCATCGGGTGATGAACAGATCGGGATGCCCGTCGTTGTCGATGTCGCCGACAGCCGCGCCGTGGCCGTAGCCGCCAGGCATCGACGCGATCCCAGAGGATTCGGAGACGTCTTCAAACGTGCCGTCTCCCCGGTTGCGGTAAAGGCGGTCGGCGTTGGGAGCGTTGGCGGGGGGAGGGAACGGGCCGGCCTGCACGGCGTAGCAGTCGAGCCAGCCGTCGCCGTCGAAGTCGAACAGAGCGACGCCCCCCGCGCCGGTCTCGGGAAGGACGAGGCGGCCGGGGATCTGGCCGTTGTCGTGCTGGAAGTCGAGCCCGGCCGAGGCGGAGACGTCTTCGAATCGAGGGATGAGCACGTCGGCCGATCGCGATCGCGATCGAGGTTCCTCCGTGGTGCGCGAGGCGATCCCGGGAAGCAGCTCGGCGAGCGTTCGAGGGTCGCGAGCGTTCGATGCGACCGCCGCGACCTCGGCCGGGCGGCCCTCGGCCAGCGATCGCCAGGCGTCGGCATCGAAGCGGCGGCCGAGGGCTTCGGCCGTTTCCGCGAGGGCAGGGGCCTGGCTGAGAGGATCGTCGCCCAGGATCAAGGCAACGTAGTCCTCGCGATGCTGTTCGAGCCGAGCGCGCTTGGCGCGATAGCGGCTCGAATCATCGGGGCGGCCCTCCTCGGCGGCAAGGGCGGCGAGGCGATCGAGGACCTCGGTCTGGCCGGGAGTCATCTGGTCGACCTGTTCGAGGCTTGACCGTTCGAGGGCTCGGTCGCCATTGCGGCGGGCGAACCAGGCGCGGAGCCGGAGGATCTCGGGCTCGGAATCAGGAGCGTAGGGCAGGTGGGTGAGTGCTTCTGCGGCGTCGGCGGGGCGATCGGCGGCGAGGGCCCAGTCGAGCCGAGCCCGCCAGACGACCGGGTCGTTTGGTCGGCGGTCGAGGCAGCGGTCGAGCCAGTTTTTCGCCTCATCGAACCGACCGGATCGGGTGGCGAGGTGGGCCAGGCCAAGCCAGACTCGGTCGTCGTCCGGGGCGAGGCGTTGGGCTTCGGCAAGGTCTCGGCGAACGGTCTCGACGGGGAAGGGGTCGACGTCGAGCCAGTAGAGGACCTTGAGCGCCTCGATCGGCTCGGGGTGCTCGGCGAGGCCGTCACGGAAGATGCGGCTGGCCTCGTTGAATCGTCCCTGAGGGCGGAGCAATCGGACGAGTTCCCAGCGGGCGATCGGCCGGTGAGCCCCGGCAATGGCGATCGCGTCGAACAGACGTTCCTCGGCCTCGGCGAGCCGGCCGCGCTGCTGATCGATCTCGGCCCACTGGACGAGAGCGGGGCCGAGGTCGGGGGAGTCGGCGGGGATGCGTTGCCAGGCCTCCTCGGCGCGGGAGGGGTTGCCGAGCTGCTGTTCACAGAGGCCGAGCAGGTAGAGGGCTTCGCCGTGAGTTGGTCGGGATTCGGCGAGTTCGGCGAGCTGTCGGCGAGCGGTGGCGAGTCGGCCGTCGAGCACGGCCGCTCGGGCCTCGCTCAGCGATTGCTCGAAGCGCTGATTTCGCGCATCGAGGAGGAACCAGAGGATCACACCGAAGCCTCCGGCCAGCCCAAGAGCGGCTAGCCCGGCCCATCGCGGTCGCATGGTCAAGGGTCTCGGTCGAAGTCCAGGGCGGAGGAGGGTGCCCATCGGGCGCAAGCCGATCGCCGGCGGCCCCGTTGACATCATCAAGGAGCCGCCGGCGATCTGGCAAGGGAATCAGGCGAGCGGGATCAATCAGAACTGATCGGCGCTGATGATCTCGCCACCGTTGCGGGTGTGCAGGGCCTGCCAGACGCCGTACGGGGGAAGCGGTCCACCGACGCCGGTGTAGGGATTCTGGCGGCCGTTCCACTGGACCTGGAACGGATTCCAGGACTGGACCGAGTCCTTGATGAAGCGGACCGAGCCGTCAACCATGGCCGTGTTCACGCCGCCGGGGTGGAAGCTGTTGGCGGTGTGCTTCAGGTTTCGGCCGGTGCCGCACTGCTCGACGAAGTAGCAGGGGACGGCGTCGCCGGCCTGGACCGACTTGAAGAAGTTCGGCGGGAAGATGGCGGCATAGGTGGTGTCGCCGATCATGCCGGAGGACCACCAGTTCGGGCCGAACGGGGCGGTGCCGGCGGCGATCCGACCGTAGGACTTGTCGGAGGCCATGACGGTGTTGCTGGTGCCGTCTCGGATGTCCTGAATCCGGGTCACGCGGCCGTTGGCGCAGCCCGGGGCGTCGGGAGCGTTGGGGCGGCCGGCGTGGGCGAAGATGCCCTGGTTCTGGCCGATGAGGGCCTGGGGCACGTCGCAGCGAGCGGCGTGGTAGTAGAGCACGCCCGCGTTGCCGGCGTAGCTGCTGTAGGTCATCGGCATCGGGATGCCGTCCCAGCCGTTCCCGTTGGTGTCGGTGCTGCCGACGCCGCCGTTCTTCCGAAGGCCGATGACCTCGGAGTCGCTCGGGCACCAAAGGGTGTTGACCGAGTGGCCATTGAGCGTGTGGTTGGCAGCAATATAGATGAACAAGTCCTGGTTCAGGGCGTTGAAGACCGCACCCTGCTCGTAGAATTGCGACATGGCCACCCACTGGCCGAAGTTCTGGCGAACGAACCCCCCGGTCTCACGGCGCTGGTAGAAGTCTCCCATGGGGAAGCTTCCGTTGACGTCGTGATAGTTCTGCATTGCCAGGGCGATTTGCTTCAGGTTGTTGGTGCACTGGGCGCGACGAGCGGCTTCACGGGCCGACTGCACCGCCGGCAGCAGCAGGGCGATCAGGACGCCGATGATGGCGATGACCACGAGCAATTCGATCAGGGTAAAGCCGCGGCGAGCCGCAGTCGAACGGAGTGATGGCATGTTGGTCTGAGCTCCGAAAGAAACGAGGAACAATCGAACCCAAGAGCGGTCAAGGACACAGCCGAAACCGTTGGCCTCTGACCAGGGAATCCCGTGAGCGGAAGGATCAACGATCCGAAACGGATCGTCGGGGGGGGGCCTCCCTCGCGGAATTTTCTGGATCGGAACGAACACGAACCGCACGCACGAGCGGAACGTGAGGAGTCACCATTGGGAGGAGACTCGATGAGGTTTCTCAATTATCGGTCGCGAGGGTGAATGTCTTCTCCCGTGTCGGGGGGATCCTGCACGACGGGAGGAGGCGTCGCCGGTTTTTCAAACTCTTGGCCAAGCTGCATTTCGTCCTCCCCGCAACCGGGGAGAGCCACAGTGAATGCGAGGACGCTGACAGCCAGCGCTGCAAGAGCTTTTGCGTGAATTCGGGCAAACATAGATGCAATGGGCTCCGAAGTGAGAGTTCAGAGGCAAGCCCGAACCGCGATCGGAACGGGCGTGATTGCGTTTGGACAAACCGATCGGGTTCCTGGGCGACAAGCGAACCTGGAGCGACATCGGCCCGTGGGTCTCGGCTTGATTGGAACACGCCGAAGAGAATGAAACAGGACTTCGAGTGGTTAAACGGGGATGCTGGGTGTTTCCGGAGTTGAGCGTTCTCTTGGACGGGTTTGGCCCGAAGTTTTTCCGATCGTCAGGTGTTCGATCTCAGGTGGTGCTGTGAATCAGCAGTAAGTTGACGCCCAAATGAATTAATGGGTTGGCAATGCCGCGTCAAGTGAAATCGACGCGATCCTGGTTCGAATTTGTTGCCGGATTGCATCATGGAGGGGAGGTTTCGACGTTCATCGTCTGAAAGCCTTTGGGAAGCAGTGGTTGCGATCGCGGGTCCTCGGCTTCTCGAATCTCATAAATCTGATCGGCCGGCAACTCGGTCAGGGTTTGCTGGGCACCGGAAGGCCAATGGATGTCGAGTCGATCGATGGACGCAGCCGACCCGAGCCCGAACCAGAGTCGTGAATCGCTGGAGGAGAGGTAGCTGGTTCCGGTGGTCATCCAGCGGACCTGACGGAGGCCGTTGGCTTCGAGAAGAACGCGGGCACCAACAGGGGTTCGTCCCGACGCCTCGGAGCCGATCAGGCGAAGGCCGACACGGTGGCCGCCTTCGGTCTGATTGAGCAGGATGGCGGCGGGGGTGTCGCGGTGGACAACGACCAGATCGACGCGGCCGTCGTTATTCAGGTCGCCGGCGGCCAGCCCTCGGCCGACGACCCGACGGTCAAGGTAAGGAAACTGTTCCGACGATGCCAACGCGAATCGACCAGGCTGAACACTGAGGAACAGTTGCGGAGGTTGGGCCATCGGCGCGTTGACCCAGGGCTGATCATCGACGTGGCCGTTGGCGAGGAACAGATCGAGCCGGCCATTGTTGGCCACGTCGAGGGGGACCGCGCCGAAGCCGGTGGTCGCCAAACTGGGCGCGGCCAGACCGGCTGACATGGTGACGTCGAGGAACTGCCCGCCGCCGAGGTTGCGATGCAGGGTGTTGGCCTCGTTGAGGAAGTTGGTGTGAAAGATGTCGATCAGGCCGTCGCCGTCGAGGTCATCGGCCACGACTCCCATGCTGGCCGTGGCGTGGCCGGAGCCGTCGAAGGCCAGGCCCGAGGCCACGCCCATTTCCTCGAATTGCAGGTTGCCGAGGTTACGGAAGAGATGGTCTGGAGCGGCGTCGTTGGCCACGTAGAGGTCGAGCCGATCGTCGCCGTCGAGGTCGGCGATGGCCAGGCCGAGGCCGGGCCCCCGGTGCGAGGCGATGCCGGCCGCTTCGGAGACGTCGGAGAAGGTGCCGTCGCCGTTGTTCCGAAACAGCAGGTCGGCATAGGGGGGGTAGAGGCCGGGAGAGCAATGCAGGAGTCGGCCGTTGGCATCTCGGCAAGAGTCGATCTTCGCCGGGTCGTGTTCGACGTAGGCGACGACCATCAGGTCGAGGTCGCCGTCGCCGTCGAGGTCGGCGAATCCGGCGGCCGTGGTCCAGCGGTTGGAGAAGACTCCGGCGGCCTCGGTCACGTCGGAGAAGGTGCCGTCGCCGTTGTTCCGGTAGAGGAGGGTCCGATCGAGGCCGGTGAGGAAGAGGTCATCGAAGCCGTTGTTGTCGAAATCCGCGACGGTGGCTCCCATCCCGTAGCCGATCCCGCCGACTCCGGCGGCCTCGGTCACGTCGGAGAAGGTGCCGTCGCCGTTGTTCCGGTAGAGGCGGTTGGGCCGCGGGGGGGTGTCGGGGTCGTAGGGTGCGACGCAACTGTTGACGAAGTAGATGTCGAGCCAGCCATCGCGGTCGAAGTCGATCAGGGCGACGCCGCCTCCCATCGTGTCGGCCAGGTAGATGTCGGGTTTCGGACCGTAGTCGTACTGGTAGGAGATGCCGCTGGAGGCCGCAATGTCCACAAACCGGGGACGAATGTCTTCGGACGAGGCGGGCAATTCGGCCGTCGAGGGGCGGTCGGTGGAGGCGGGAGGCGAGACCGAGGCAGAGCCCGAGGCCGCCAGGGCAATCGGCCGGGGCCGGGAGAGCGGAATGGGCGGGGCGTCGGAAAGCTCGGCGAGCTGAGCGATCGAGGAGCGGGTGGAGGCGCGATCGGGTTCGCGGCGGAGGGCTTCGTCGTACCAGGCGCGGGCCTCGGCGATCAGACCAGCCTGCCGGCAGAGATCGCCGAGCTGCTCCATTTCCTCGGCGGAGTCGCGGAGGCCGTTGATCCGGCGACGGTCGAACTGACGGCGGAGGTCGGCCCAGCGGTCGCGGATCTCCTCGGCGCGCTGGGCCAGGTCGGCGGCCTCGGGATCCTCTCCCAGTCGCGCGAGGACCTGGGAGAGCCGGTGGTGGGCTTCGGCCGACAGGGGGTTGGCGGCCAGCGCCTCGCGATAGTGGTCGGCGGCGGCCTCGGGAGCGTCGGCCTCCTGGAGCCGGCCGAGGAAAAGCCACCAGCGGGCCGCGTCGGCGGGGGACTCGGGAATCGGGCCGAGGTCGTCGGGAAGGGTGACCGGCAGGCCGAGTTGGGTGCGGCACTCGGCGAGCGAGAAGCGGCCGAGGGGGTCGTCGACCAGGGCTTCGGCGGCGGCCTCAAGATGCGGGAGGGCTTCGGTCAGCTCTCCTTTCCAGAGCAGGGCGAGGCCGTGGGCGCGGCGGAGGAAGGGGTCGTTGGGCGATTGGCGGAGGAACTGCTCGATTTCCGGCCCGATGCCCCGGACGTCGATCTCGGCCTTGGTGGCTTCGAGGACCAGGTCGATCAGAACGCCCGGCTCGCCGGTGGCTTCGAAAATCTCCCAGAGCGTTTCGCGGGCCTCGGCGGTGCGAAGCTGAAGGCTGAGCAGGTAAATCAGGCGGCCTCGGGGGGAGACGGCCTTCGGGTCTGACTCGGCAGCCTGGCGAAAGGCGAGTTCGGCGCGGGCGGTGTCGGAGGCGGCCAGGGCCATCTCGCCGAGGAAGGAGCGGGCCTCGGCGAAGGCCGGGTCGGCCTGGGGGACGGCGGCGAGGGTGCGGGCAGCTTCGCCTTCTCGATTTGAGGAGACGAGGAGCTGGGCGAGCATCAGGCGGGCCCGGCCGTCGTCGTCTCGGCGGTCGATCCAGTCGCGGAGGAGGCGTTCGACCTGGGGCCATTGCTGGTCCTGGGAGGCCTTGAGGATCGCGTCCCACGAGGGTTCAGCCTCGGGGCGGGTCGGGGAGCCGAGGGGGCGATTGCCTCGGAATCGGCCGTCGAGGAGGTCTGGCCCCCAGGCTCGGACTCCGAACCAGGACAGGCCGCCCACAACCAGAAGGAGGGCCGGGCCGGTGATCCACCAATGTCCTCGCATTGCCGTGCTGCTCCGTCGCCGATCCGAATGCGCCTGAGGTGATCGGGCAGGGCCTCCCCCTCGACCCGAGCGAGTCACTTTCTACAATAGTCATTTATAGAGTCCAGCCGGCGACCCGGCGGGATCTCGGAACGCGAGGAGACCGGGCCGATCATGCTCCGCACCCAAGCCTTGTTCGACGTCAATACGGGCACCTGGCAGCAACGGCTCGACCTCGTCGTGACCATGATGCGAGAAATGAGCCAGCAGAGCGACCCCGAGGCAATGGTTCGCTCGTACGGGCAGTGGATGAATCAGGTCCTGCCGACCGATGCCCGGATCAGCCTGAGCCGTCGGGGCCTCGAGTTTCCGAAGTTCCGCATCACCCGCTATTCCGGCTGGACCGACGCGATTAATCCTTGGCAACAACGCGACCGGTTGCCCGAGCTGCGCGGCGGACTGTTTGCGGAGTTGATCTACGGCGAACAACCCAAAATCATCAATGATTTGCAGGTCGATGCGGACGACCCGGCGGCGCCTTACGTTGAGGGGATGCGGTCGCTGATGGCGCTGCCGAACTTCGATCAGGGGGAGGGGCTGAACTGGGTGATCGCCCTGCGAGCCGAGCCCGATTCCTTCGATTTGGAGAGCCTGCCCGAGCGAGTCTGGATGAGCAACCTGTTTGGTCGGGCGACGGCGAACCTGGTGCTCAAGCAAGAACTGGAGCGGGCCTACAAGGTCGTCGATCGCGAGCTGAAGCGGGTGGCCGAGATTCAGCGGTCGCTGTTGCCGAAGGTCTTGCCGACGATCCCGAACATGAGCGTGGCGGCGCACTACCAGACCTCGCAATGGGCCGGCGGCGACTATTACGACTTCTTTGAGCTGCCCGGCGGCAAGTGGGGCTTGTTGGTGGCCGACGTGAGCGGGCACGGGACTCCGGCGGCGGTGATGATGGCCATTACCCACGCCGTCGCGCACGGACACCCGGGGAATCCCGAGCCGCCGTCGCTCTTGCTCGAACATGTCAACGAGCGACTCTGTCAGCTTTACACGGCCGATGGATCGGCGTTCGTGACCGCTTTTTACGGCATCTTCGACCCCGAACGCCGCTCGTTAACGTATGTCAACGCCGGCCATAATCCGCCGCGCATCAAGCGCTGCGCGGATGGGTCGATTGGTGGCCTGGATACCGTCGGGGGGCTTCCGCTCGGGATTTTTCCGGGCGTCAAATATGAGCAAGCCGAGGCGCAGCTCGTGCCGGGTGATCAACTGGTGCTGTACACCGATGGGATCACCGACGCGACGAACCCGGACGGGCAAGCGTTTGGCCTCGACCGGCTCGACTCGGCGCTGGTCACCTGCCGACAGGATGCCGATGCCCTGATCGCCTCGGTCCTCCGCGCTCTCGATCGCTTCACCGGAGGGCATCCGGCCTTCGACGATCAGACGATGTTGGTGGCCAAGGTGCTTTGAGGCAGAGGGCGGGGGCGAGGTCAGTCAGGAGTCGAGTTCGTCGTCGTGCTCGAAGACGTCGTGCCAGGAGAGGGAGGAGATGGCGGGAGGGCGCCCCATCTCGGCTTCAGCCTCGTCCTTGGCGGCCTCGACATATCGAGAACAGGCGTCTTCGATGACCGCTCGATTGAGGCTCGGTATTTCTTCCTGAATGTCCGTAATTGCTCGACGAGCGCTGCGGATGGTGGCGACCCAGCTCCGGGAGCATCGCTCGGGCTGGGTTTGCCATGTGATGATGTGGGCCATCAAGCGGATGAGCTGGCTGCGTAGCGCACGCTATTCGGAGCGAGACAAGGCGTCGATCAACTCCTGAATGCCAGCCCCGGCCATGGCGAGATCACCACGTTCGATCGCGTGTTGAACGGCAACGGCGGTCAGATAGTGGGAGGATGCCGCGAGGTCGCACCAGTCTAATGGTGGGCTCGCTACTCGAGGCCATCCGTCCCCATCCTCCCTGGATCGGGGCAATCGCTCAGAGTCGAATCGGAGCAGATCCAATCCCAAATCGACGGTCACACTCAGACGCGGGAAGCCTGACGGGCCTTGCGGAGGCGCTTGAGCTGCTCGCGGCGACGGCGCTCGCTGGGCTTTTCGTAGTAAGCCTTACGTCGCATTTCTTTTCGAAGGCCGCTGCGCTCGCAGAGCTTCCGGAAGCGGCGGACCGCATCCTGGATCGATTCGCCGGCACGGACCCGTAACTTCACCACGGTCGAGACCTCCGCATCGTGGGTTCCCGGAACGGTTTCGGGCGATTGGTCCGGATCGACGACATCGCCGATCGCGGTCAGCCCCGCTCGCCCGATGGGCGGGGACAAAGGCCAGTGCCTCTCTTGGTTCGCGAGGCAACCGGCAAATGATCAGTGTACCACGTCAGCCCGGATCGTGCCAAGAGGGGCACGGACAATTCGATCCGGGCGAGGGAGGGGGAGCATGATCGCCTGGCAACGCAACGAGAAAAAAAACAGCCAGGCCGGGCCGAGTCCCCGGAGGGATGAAGGCACCGGCCCGGCTGGGCGTTACGGAACAGAGCCGCGAGTGGCGAACCGCGCGGCTTGTGAATCGAAGGCAGGCTCAGGCGAGCAGGTCGTCGACCCGGGGCAGGAGCTTCGAGAAGTTCAGGCCGTTCGGGCAGGCGCGGCGGGCTGCCTCAAGGTCGGCCCCTTGCCAGGAGCGCTGGGCGTCGGAAAGCTCGGCGTAGAGGCGTCGGGCTTCGGACTTGTAGCCGTGGTGCTCAAGATAGGTGAGGTAGCGGGTCAGATCGCCGAGCGGGGCCTGGGTGCCGGCGGCTCGGCTGCAACGGCCGTCGCAGTCGGCACAGAGGGTCATGCCGTGGCCTCGGCAGGCGTCGCGAAGCTGGTGAATGTCCGAGAGCTTCAAGGGGCCGGTCGTGCCGAAGTCGAGCGCGGCGGCGACGTTCTCGCGGATCTGGTCGGTGTTACGCATCGAGACGCAGGTGGTGGTGATGCGTTCGTCGGACCAGATGGCCTGGAGCAACCCCTGGTAGGGGCTAAACCCTTTTTCCTTGAGCATCGGGACGCGCTTCTGGGCTTCGGCCAGCGGGTCTTCGTCGGCCTTGTACGCGCCGAAGTTGCCGGCGACCTGCTTCATGGAGATCAGGCCGATCCCCTTTTGATAGCAGGCATCGAGCGCCTTGTTGAGGGGATCGTCCTTGTCGAGCCAGGGGGTGAACTGGAGCATGATGGCGTCGACAAAGCCGCCCTCGGCGGCGTTCATGATCTGCTGGGCTCGGGTCGCGTCGTGGGTCGAGAAGCCGACGTACTTGACCTTGCCGGACTTGCGAAGCGCCTCGGCGGCCTTTTTAAATGCCTCGCTCTTGGGCCAATCGACCTTGTTCGAGCCCAGGCCGTGGACGAAGTAGAGGTCGATATAGTCGGTCTTCAGGTCGGCCAAACGTTGATCGACCGTGCGGAGCAGGTCGTTCGGGTCGTTCACGCCGTCCTTGGTCACGAGGAAGATATTCTTGCGGACCTCGGGCATCTGCTGAAGCCATCGGCCGATTCCGGGCTCCGAACCGTACGACTTGGCAGTATCGACCACCCGGATGCCGCTGGAATAGGCCAGGCGGAGCAGGCGATCGAGGCCAGGAGAGCGCCAGGTGCCCGCGTTGAGGATCGTCAGCTCCTCGCCGGTCTTGCCGAGCTTCCGCTTCGGCAGTTCATCGGCGGCGCGAGGGGTCGGAGCGGCAGCGACGGCGTTGGCCGAGGCCGATCCGGCCACGGCGAGTGCCGCAGCGGAAACCGCGCCGGTCTGCAGGAAGGAGCGACGGTCGAGCGGGTGAGGGCGATGCGGTTCGGATGCCGACATGGCGGGGGGACTCCTTGGGAAGTGAGCTCAGAAGGCGGATCGGGTCCGGAAGTGTCGTTTCGCGGTGTGTGTGTTTAAACTCCGTTTGAAACTACGTCCGTCCGGTCCGGGTGTCGAGCAAAATCTCGTGAAAGGAGAACCGATCCCGTCGGTGGGTCAGCCGGAATGATGTCATGAGTCAGGGGATCGACAGGGACGGTGCGGCGATCGCAAGACGATCCATCCGCCAGCCGCCCCCAGCCCGCGCGAAGCATTTCCGTTATGCGCGGGCGGGGCAAAGAGCGGCCGGAATCAGGCGTCGGTTGCGGCGCCGGCACCGATGGGAACGTCGATCTCGCGGTACTGGCGGTGTCCGCTGAGCAACTCTTCGCGGTAGACCGAGACGTCGCCGGGGGCTTCGATGCCGAGGCGAACCTGATTGCGGTCGATCTTGACCACGGTGACCACGATTCCGCCGTCGATGACGATCTTTTCGTTCAGCTTGCGGCTCAGGACCAGCATGGGAATCCTCCGTGTCGTGCGTTGCGTGAGCCGTCGGGTGAAACACCGAGGCTTCTGCCTTGAAGGGCGACGCGGGGGTCGATTCCATCGTTCGACTCTCGCCGCGTCGCACGTTAGAAAGTCTAACGCAGCGGCTATGCCAGAGCCGACACAAAGAATGATGCGTTTTGCCGCAAGTTCTTTTCTTGGAAGCGACTTAAATTTTTTCTCAAGTTTTCGGGAAGTGGCCCGATCGGGGTGCTTTTGTACAGATTTCTTTCCCAAGTGTTCCCAAACGTTCCCTTCAATGCTCAAAATTCCCTCCCTTGGCCCACAAGATGAGAAGCGGCGAGCACACCTGAGGAGAAACGGGAAGTTTCGGGAGGTCTGAGGGGCGGTCGAGAGGAGACCAGTGGGGTCAAAATGGGGGCAGTGAGGACTTGAACTGGTCGAAACCGGGGCAAGGTGGGCGCGAGGCGCCATTCCTCCGGGCGGGCGGATCGGTCACAATGGCGCTCTCGAACGGCTCTGGAGGCCGGGGCTGGTGCGTTGAGCAGGCCTTTTTCTGGGATCGGATGGACGTGTCGACCCGTGGGCATTGGCAGCGGTGGAAGAAACCGGCGATCCGAGGGGTGAAGTTCGCGCTCGGAGCGCTGATCGTCTGGATGGTCGCCCGGTCCTTGTTCGGAGCCTGGGACGATCTCAGAGCGTACGGAGAAACTCTGGAACCGAGTCTTCCCTGGCTGATCGTCTCGGCCGGGGTGTATTTGCTGGGGCTTTCCTGTTTCGGGAACTTCTTTACCCGGATCATGGCTCGGAGCGAGACTCCGGTGCGGCTGGCGCCGGGGCAGCGGGCGTACCTGATCGGGCACCTGGGAAAATATGTGCCTGGCAAGGCGTTGGTGGTGGTCTTGCGGGTTGGCCTGCTCGTTCCTTACGGGGCCAGGGCGGCGACGGCGGCCTTTGCGACGCTGTACGAAACCCTGGTGATGATGGCGACCGGTGGGATTTTGGCCGGTTGGATTTTCGTGATCTGGCCGGGGCCTCCGATCGAGGTGCCGATGGGAGGGGGGCGATCGGTGTCGGTCCCCTTGGCGGCGCTCTCGATGGGAATCGGCATTCCGTTGCTCATTCTGGCCGAGGCTCGTGTCTTCCCAAAACTGGCGATGACCGCAAGCATCCCGTTTCCGGGGGTGCATCGAGACGCCTTGCCTCGGGTTTCGATCGCCTTGCTGGCCGAGGGCATCGGCTGGTCGCTGCTGGGGTGGACCTTGATGGGCCTGAGCCTGGTCGCGACGATCCAGGGGATCGAGCCGGGAAGCTTGCCGATGACGGGCTGGCCGATGGCCATCGCGGCGGTGGCGCTGGCCACGGTGGCCGGGTTTTTGGTGGCAATCTTTCCGGGAGGGCTGGTGATCCGGGAAGCGGTCCTGACGGCCAGCCTTGGGCCGGTGCTCGGGGCCGAGCCGGCGATTGTCGCGGCCCTGATGCTGCGCCTGGTCTGGGTCGTGGCCGAGCTGGCCATTTCGGGAGCCTTGATGCTCTTGCGGCCGAAGCGTTCGGTGGCTGAGGTGGTCCCTCCGGTTCCCGATTCGGTGGCGGGCTCGTCGCCCGCGTCCCGGCTTCCCGGATCGTGAGTCTGATCGAGATCGAGTCTTCGCATGATCAGTTTCGTCATCCCGGTCTATAACGAACGCGAAAGCCTGGCGACCCTGCTCGATGAGCTGGCCGGGATGACCGCGTCGGAAAACCTTGGTCCGGTCGAGTTTCTGTTCATCGACGACGGGAGCCGAGACGGCTCGTGGCGGGTGATTCAAGACCTGGCCGCGCGTGATCCTCGGGTCCGGGCGATCCGCTTTCGTCGGAATTTCGGCAAGGCCGCGGCCCTGACGGCCGGGTTCAGTCGGGCCAAAGGGGAAATCATCTTCACGCTCGATGCCGACCTGCAAGACGACCCGGCTGAGGTCCCCCGATTTCTTGAAATGCTGGAGCAGGGCGAAGGGCTCGACGTTATTAGCGGCTGGAAGCGGACGAGGCACGACCCCTGGCACAAGGTCTTTCCCAGCCGGGTCTTCAACTGGATGGTCAGCCGCCTGACCGGCACCCACCTGCACGACCACAACTGCGGTTTCAAGTGCTACCGAAGCGAGGTCCTGCGCGAGGTCTTCATCTACGGAGAGCTGCACCGGTTTGTCCCGGTCCTGGCCAGCTCTCGGGGGTTTCGGGTCGGCGAGATTGAGGTGAACCACCGGTCGCGCAAGTTCGGGCAGTCGAAGTACGGCTTCTCGCGCTTCTTCAAGGGGTTCCTGGACCTGATGACCGTCCGCTTTCTGACCGGCTACGGACAGCGTCCGCAGCATGTGCTGGGGGTGCTTGGCCTGATCTTGCTGGCGGTCGGGGTGCTGGGCATGGGATACCTGGCGGTCTACTGGATCATCGACCACTGGGTTCTGGGCCAGGATCATCCGATCGGCAGTCGGCCGCTCTTGACCTACTCGACGGCCCTGCTGGTCGTCGGCACGCAACTGGTCTCGCTGGGCGTGTTGGCCGAGCTGGTCACCTCGTATAACCTCCGGGCCGAAGACACGTACAGCGTGGCCGAGACGATCGACTCCGGCTCCGGCTTTCGCTCCGAATCTGAGGCCGAACCCTCCTTCACGAACGACAGCCCCTCTCCGTCGTCTGCGTGACGCACGGCAGACCCGACGCTCAATCCCTTGCTCCCCGCCGATCGAGAGGACCGCGATCCGATGGCGTACCCTGAGCTTCCCGACACCGTCTACATGGAGCCCGACGACCCGACGATGAGGCCCCCGAGAAGCCCGACCCGCCGTGCGGTCGGGCAGATCCTTATCGTCGTCTCGGTCGCCCTGATGCTCGGGGCGACGCTCAAGCAGAAGGCGATGATCAGCGCCAATGACATCTCGCGCTGGTGCACCGTCTGGTCGCTGTTGGAGCGGGGCACCTATGCGATTGACGAGTGCCCGTGGCAGCTTGGCACGCAAGACAAGGTCTTGATTCCGGAGCCGTTCACCCCGGAAGGGGAAGAGCCGGTCAAGCGATTCTATTCGAGCAAGCCGCCGCTCTTACCGACGCTGATCGCCGGGATGCTCTACCCGGCTCGGGCGATGACCGGCGTACCGCTTGATGCGAAGATTGAGCAGGAGCGGTCGCTCCGGATGGAAGTGCAGAGCCTTTCCGACGATCCGCCGAGCGATCCGAACCGGATTCTTGAGGTCGATGAAGCCCGAGGCTACCGGGTCATCGACATCACTCCCGAGGAGCCGGTCGAGTGGCCCGTCCAGGTGCTCTACTTCAACCCGATCGTCGTGGCGCTGAACGTCGTGCCGATGCTGGTGATGCTGATCCTCTATGCTCGCCTGCTCGACCGGTATGCCGGCAACGATTGGGCCTGGTTCCTCTCGCTGGCGGCGGCAGGGTTGGGAACCAATCTCGTCATCTTCTCGACGACGCTCAACAACCACACGATCGCGGCCTGGAGTGCCTTCTTCGCGCTCTATGCGTTTCTGAGGGTTTGGGACGACGGGCGGACCCACTGGGGATACTTCGCGGTGGCCGGGTTTTTCGGGGCCTTTGCCGCGTGCAACGAATTGCCGGCGGCCGTGTTTGGGGTCTTGCTGTTTCTCTTGATGGTAGTCAAGGCGCCGGGCAAGACGTTCGCGGTGTTCGTGCCGGCGGCATTGGTGCCGATCCTCGCCTTCCTGGTGACGATCTATCTGGCGACCGGCGAGTGGACCCCCGTGTATGCGAAGTTCTCGGAGGAAGGCCCCGATTCCCCGTACCGATACCCGGGCAGCTACTGGCTGACTCCGCTGGCGATGGACTGGTTCGACCAGAATCCGGAACCGTGGTGGGTATACCTCTTGCACCTGACGATCGGGCACCACGGGATTTTCTCGTTGACGCCGGTCGTCCTGTTCTCGTTCTGGGCGATGCTTCGCAGCATGTTCGGGTTTGATCATCGCCTGCGGACCCTCTCATGGCTGACCCTGGTGCTGACGGCGGCGATCGTGGCCTTTTATGTGTGGCAGACGCACAACTACGGCGGCTCAACGCAGGGGGCGCGGTGGTTGTTCTGGCTCTTTCCGTTCTGGCTGATCTTGCTGCCGCTGGGACTGGAAGGGGGGCAGCATCGCTCCTGGGTCCGCTGGTTGACCCTGGCGGCGCTCGGTTTTGCCGTGTTTAACACCGGATACGGCCTGCAACAGCCCTGGAGCCACCCCTGGATCGTCGATGCGATGGAGCACCTGAATCTCTATGAGCTGAAGCGATAACGCCTTATGCTCCGCGAGCGGGGGCGAGCGTTGATGTTTGGCCTCCTCGCCCCAGCTGCGGGGAGAGGGGGCTTTCGTTCGGATCGCGAGGCGAGCGGTTCGAGCAGGGTGCCCCCTCATCCGGCCTTCGGCCACCCTCTCCCCCGCGATCGGAGGAGAGGGTTGAGATCGGGCGTCTTGAACGGAGAGCGGGGGCGAGGGCTGAATGAGGGCTGACTTTGCTCGCGAGCGGAACGGAGTGAGGGGGGCCTTGCCTGCGAGGCGAGGAGCCCGTTAGATCCCCGCCAGGACCTTGGCTCGCCCGACGCGCTGGATGCCCAGGACGAAGGCGGCAGTGCGGAGGCTGACCCCCTGGCGTCGGGCGAGGTCGAAGACGGCGGCGAAGCTCTCGACGTGGCGGCGGTCCTGCTCGGCTCGGATCTGGTCGATCGACCATCGGAAATGCTGAAGGTTCTGCACCCACTCGAAGTAGCTGACGATCACACCGCCGGCGTTGGCGAGGATGTCGGGCACGACCGGGATCTCGCGGCGGTGGAAGACCTCGTCGGCCTCGGGCCAGGTGGGGCTGTTGGCGGCCTCGATGATGGCTCGGGCCTGAACCTCCTCGGCCATCTCGGCATCGAAGACGCCCCCGAGCGCGGCGGGAATGAGCACATCGACCTCACTGGTCAGCAAGTGCTCGTTCGTGCATGAATCTCCGCCGGAAAAGCCGACGACCTTGCGATGGGCGGCCACATGCTGCTGAAGGCTCGGAATATCAAGTCCGTCGGGGTTGCAGACGCCGCCGTAAGCGTCGGAGACGGCGACGATCTTCGCCCCCATGTCGTAGAGCTCTCGCGAGGTGAAGCTGCCGACGTTGCCGAACCCCTGAACGGCCACGGTCGCCCCCTCGACCGGCCGGTTCCAGGAGTGCTGGAGGAACTCTCGGGTAATGATCGCCACGCCGTGGCCGGTGGCGCTCTCGCGGCCGAGCGAGCCGTGCAGCTCGACCGGCTTGCCCGTGACCACCGCCGGCTGGTGGCCGTGGTACTTGCTGTATTCGTTCATGATCCAGGCCATCACCTGCGCGTCGGTGCCGACGTCCGGCGCGGGGATGTCCTTGTCCGGCCCGATGAAGTCGTGGATCTGCTGGACGAAGCGCCGGGTGATCCGCTCCAGCTCGGCTCGGGAGAGCTTCGTCACGTCGCAGTTGACGCCCCCTTTGCCGCCGCCGTAGGGCAAGTCGACCACGGCGGTCTTCCAGGTCATCAGGCTGGCGAGCGATCGGGCCTCGTCTTCATCGACGGTCGGGTGATAGCGTAGGCCGCCCTTAAAGGGACCCCTGGCGTTGTCGTGCTGAACCCGGTAGCCGATGAAGTTGCCGATCTGGCCCGAGTCCATCTCAATGGCCACCTCGACCCGAAGCTCGCGTTCGGGAGTGGCCAGCAAGACCTTCATGTTCTCGGACAGACCGAGAATCGACGCCGCGTGCTCGAAATAATGGTTCGTGGCCTCGAAGAAGGCATGCATCGACAGGGCCACCTGATCGCGAGGGAATAACGATGCTCGAACGCCGACACTCCCGGCATTTCTCGGATGAATCGTAACCATCGCCCCCCACCCTCGCAAGGAATCGATCCTCCGGGACCGATCCCCGTCTCTCTCTGGTCGACCCCTTGCCTGGCGTTGTATAACATAGGTTGACGAGATCGTTAGCCCACAAACTATCCCGCCGACGCCTACTTCACGAAGAGGCGAGGTCTGGCCAATCCCCCCCGATCCGATCGGCCGACCTTCGCTCCCTCCTCCCTCTCGATCCGATAATCCCGCGGTGGTGGATCGTGCTTCGATATGACTTCGAACAAAGCCTGATCTACTGGGTCTGCTCCACGTCGCTGGCGATGGAGCGGGCCTTGAACGAAGAGCTGGCGCCGCATGGCATTACGTATCGCCAGTGGCAGGTGCTCGGCTGGCTCGTGCTCGAAGGGCCGCTGGCGCAGGGCGAGCTGGCCGATCGGATGCGGATCGAGCCGCCCACGCTCGTCGGCATCGTCGATCGGATGGAGCGAGACGGCTGGCTGGAGCGCTCTCCCTGTCAGGAGGACCGCCGCCGAAAACTCTTGCGGCTGACCGATCGGGTTGAGCCGGTCTGGGAGCGGATCGCCTCGGCCGCGCGTCGGGTCCGGTCCCGAGCCGCCGAGGGGTTCTCCGAGGACGAGTTGAACCGTCTCTTTGCTGGCCTCGAACGCATTCGGAGCAATCTGACCCGGCCGCAGCCTTCCTCTGGAGCAGGCTTGGCCAACGAGCCCGACCACGACACCGAATCTCCCGTTGCCGTCCCACCGACGCCCACGCCCGCCCTCGCCGAGGACTCCCGCTCATGATTGCTCGAGGTCCGCATCAATTGCAGCTTCGCCTTCCGCTGGTCGCAGCCGTGCTTGCGATGCTTGCGGCCCTGGCCACCGGACCCGCGGCATCGGCCCAGCAGACCGGACCGACCCCGGTGGCGGTCTCGACCGTCGTGAGCCGGTCGGTGGCCGATGGTCGCAGCTTTGTCGGTTCGGTCGTGCCGGTCCGAGAGAGTACCGTCGGCAGCACGGTCGAGGAGCGCGTGGCCGAGTTCCTGGTTGCCGAAGGGGACCGGGTCGAGGCCGGTCAGCCGCTGGCGAAGCTGCGGACCCGGACCCTAGAGATCGAGCTTGCAGGTGCGAAGGCCGAGCTGGAGGCCATGCGGCAGGAACTGGCCGAGCTGGAGAACGGCACCCGACCCGAGGAGCTCGAACAGGGGCGCGCTGAACTGGCCCGGGCCGCCGCCCTCCGCGATTTCGCTCAGGCCGCCCGCCGTCGCATCGAGGGACTGATCCGCAATCGACAGGCCAGCGCCCAGGAACTTGACGAGGTCGTCTCCAACGCCGAGGCGGCAGAACAGGCCTACAACTCCGCCCAGGCCGCCCTCGATCTGCTGATTGCCGGCCCCCGGGCCGAACAGGTGGCTCGGGCTCGGGCCAAGGTTGCGGCGCAGGAAGAAGTGATCAATCGCCTCGAAGACCGCCTGGCCGAACATACGATCGTCGCCCCCTTCACCGGCTACGTCGTGACCGAGTTCACCGAGGTCGGCCAGTGGCTCGGACGGGGAGATCCGGTCGTGGCGCTGGTTGAGCTGGACCGCGTGGACGTGGAAGCGAGCGTGATCGAGGACGACATCCGCTACATCTCCGTCGGCACGTCGGCCAGGGTTGAGGTCTCGTCCCTGCCCGACAAGGCCTTTACCGGAGACGTCGCCCTGGTGGTCCCTCAGGCCGACTTGCGGTCGAGGAGTTTCCCGGTCAAGGTCCGCCTGACGAATGAAGATGCCCACGGCAGCCCGATTCTGAAGGCCGGCATGATCGCCCGAGTGACTCTGCCCGTCGGCCCGGAACACCCGGCCTTGCTCGTGCCCAAGGATGCGCTGGTCCTAGGCGGGCCCTCGCCCCGGGTTTATGTCTTCGAGCCCCTTTCCGGAGGCGACGACCCGGCACTGGGCACGGTGCAGCCGGTCTCCGTGACGCTCGGCGTGGCGTCCGGGGGGCTCGTCGAAGTGACCGGCCCCCTGGAGGTCGGTCAACGGGTGGTGGTTCAGGGGAACGAGCGGCTCCGGCCCGGCCAGGAGGTCCGCATCCTTCGCACCATCGAAGTCGAGGCCGACGGGGCATCTCCGGAAGCCCCGGCCGGCGACTCGACCGACGCTGTGGCCGCCACCGGAACCGGAGGCTGACAGCGCCCTCCCTGCCAGGCTCATCCTGTCCCGGAACTCACCGTGTCTCGACGACCCGAACACCCGCTCGATCGACCGACCGAACCGCAGGAGCATCGTCCACCCATGAAACCGAACGAGCTGATCGAGCAGGGCGGGGCCGATCTGGTCGCCGCCTGCGTCAAGAACAAGGTGAAGGTGACGGTCGGCGTCTTGCTCGTCGCCCTGTTCGGCGGCATCGCGCTGGTGACGATGCCGACGCAGTTAACGCCCGAAGTCCAGGTCCCGACCATCAGCGTCGAGACCCGATGGCCCGGCGCGAGCCCTCAGGAAGTCGAGCGGCAGATCGTCCAGGAGCAGGAAGATCAGCTCAAGAGCGTCGAGGGCGTGACCAAGATGTCCTCGGAATCGTCCACCGGGCAGGGGACGATTACCCTGGAATTCCCGGTCGGCACGAACATGGCCGAGGCCCTGCTGAAGGTCAACACCCGGCTGCAGCAGGTGCCGACCTACCCCATCGACGCCGACGAGCCGGTGGTCAGCACCTCGAGCCTCGCCGACCGGCCGATCGCCTGGTTCATTCTGGGGCAGGTTCCCCCCAGCAATGAAGAAATTCTTGCCTTTTCGGCAGAGCACCCAGAGCTGTCCGAGGTCCTTGCCCCGGCCCTGAAGACCGCTCACATTGGCCTGAAGCTCAGACGGTTGGTGCTTGCTGCGGCCGATCATCCCGAGATCAACGCCATCTTGCCCGAGCCGGTCGACATCCCGACCCTCCGCCGGTTCGCCGAAGACGTGATCGAGGCACGCTTCGAACGGGTGCCGGGCGTCTCGAATTCGAATGTCAACGGCGGCCGGACGGTCGAGATGCAGGTGATGGTCGATCCCGAACGCCTCGCTGCCCGGGAACTGACGGTCGTCGACGTACGAGATGCGCTGAGACAGCAAAACGTCGACACGTCCGGAGGCGACTTCTGGGAAGGTAAGCGGCGTTACGTCGTCCGGACCCTCGGGCAGTTCCGAAGCCCCGAGCAGGTCGAGGCCGTCATCATCGCCCGGCGCGACGACCGGCCCGTGTACGTTCGAGACGTGGCCGACGTTCAGATCGGCTATCGCAAGCCGGAGGGGATGGTTCGGCGGTATGGCACCTCGGTCATCGCCATCAACGCCCAGCGCGAGACGGGGGCGAATGTCCTCGACGTGATGGCCGGCCTCCGCGAGGCGACGACGGAACTGAACGCCGGGCCGCTCCGGTCGCGAGGTCTGGAATTGATGCAGGTCTACGACGAGACCGAATACATCTACTCCGCGATCGGATTGGTCCAGACGAACATCGTTGTCGGCGGTTTGTTGACGGTCGCGGTCTTGCTCGTGTTCCTGAGAAGCGGGCGGTCGACGCTGGTCATCGGCCTGGCGATCCCGACCTCGATCATCGGGACCTTCCTGATCCTGAACCTCCTGGGCCGGTCGCTCAACGTCATCAGCCTCGCCGGCCTGGCCTTCGCGGTCGGCATGCTCGTGGATAATGCGGTGGTGGTGCTTGAGAATATCTATCAGCATTACCAACGAGGCGATCGGGTCTTCGTGGCCGCGGTTCGGGGCACCCGAGAGGTCTGGGGAGCGGTGCTGTCGTCAACCCTGACCACGCTGGCCGTCTTCTTGCCGGTCGTCTTTGTGCAGGAAGAGGCCGGGCAGTTGTTCCGCGATATTGCCCTGGCGATTAGTGCGGCGGTCGGCCTGTCGTTGATCGTCTCCATCACGGTCATTCCGACGGCCGCGGCGGCCATCTTACGCGAACGGCCTCGGTCGAGCCTGGCGGCGAAGGTTGCCGGATCGGGCCAGAACGGAAACGGGCTCGCCGGCAGCAACGGTCATCCCCGACCCTCGGCCCGGCCCCGTCGTTCGACACGGATCAAGCAGGCACTTTCCTGGCCGTTGCGACGGCTGGTGATCGCTCCGCTCGATGCGTTCGGCCGGGGCTTCGTGGCCGGCGTGGTCGGCCTGAACCTCTGGTTGCAGCAGGGAGTGATGCGGCGGCTGCTTACGGTCGTGTTGCTCGTCGGCGGGGCGGTGGGCCTGAGCTGGGTCTTGATGCCAAGAGTCGAGTACCTTCCCTCAGGCAACCGGAACCTCGTGGCCGGGATTCTGCTGCCCCCGCCCGGCTATAACCTCGACCAGCTGGTGGAGATGGGCGAGGAGATCCAGGAGTCGCTCCGCCCTTACTGGGATGTCGAGCCCGGCAGCCCCGAGGCCGAGGCGCTCGACTACCCTGTCATCAGCGACTTCTTCTTCGTTGCTCGAGGGCGTCAGATTTTCATGGGCGTCCGCTCGGCCGACCCGCTCCGGGCGGGCGAGCTGGTCCCGCTGTTGCGCGGGGTGTCGAAGGACATCCCCGGCATCGTGCTCGTGGCCAAGCAGTCGAGCCTCTTCGAGCAAGGCCTGACCGCCGGGCGGACGATTGACATCGAGATCGTCGGGCCGGAACTGGAGAAGCTGGTGGCGCTCGGTGGTCGAGTGATCGGCCAGGTCAATCAACTGATTCCCGACGTCCAGGCCCGGCCCGTTCCCAGTCTCGACCTGTCGAGCCCCGAGGTCCACATCATCCCCAAGTGGGAACAGGCCGCCGACCTGGGGGTCAACGCCGCCGACCTTGGTTACACGGTCGATGCCCTGGTCGATGGTGCCTATGCCAGCGATTACTACGAGGAAGGGGACAAGATCGACCTGACCCTGATCGGGAAGGAACAGTTCGCAACCCGAACCCAGGATCTGCAATCGCTGGCCATCGCCACGCCGACCGGCCAGCTCGTCCCCCTGTCGGCCGTGGCCGACATCCAGCTCAACTCCGGCCCCGAGCAGGTCAACCGCCGCGAACGCCAGCGGGCCATCACCATCGAGGTCACTCCCCCGGCCGAGATGGCCCTAGAAGAGGCCATGCTGCTCATTCAGTCGGAGATCGTGAAGCCTCTGGAAGATTCCGGAGAACTCGACGGCCTGACCCGGATCAACCTGTCCGGCACGGCCGACAAGTTGCAGCAGACCTGGAAATCGTTGCAGTTCAACATCTTCCTGGCTCTGGTGATCACCTACCTTCTGATGGCGGCCCTCTTTGAGTCGTGGTTGTATCCCCTGGTGATCATCCTCAGTGTTCCGCTCGGCGCCGTCGGTGGTTTGGCGGGCTTGAGCCTGCTCAACCTGTTCATCTTGCAGCCGCTTGACGTGTTGACGATGCTCGGGTTCGTCATCCTCATCGGCACGGTGGTCAATAATCCCATCCTGATCGTTCACCAGGCGCTGAACCTGATCCGGGAGGAGGGGATGCCTTACTCCGACGCCATCGCCGAGAGCGTTCGCGGTCGTATCCGACCCATTTTCATGACCACGACGACCACGGTCCTCGGCCTGATGCCGCTGGTCCTCTTTCCGGGAGCGGGCAGCGAGTTGTACCGCGGGCTCGGCAGCGTTGTGCTTGGCGGTCTGATCGCCTCGACGATGTTCACCATCATCCTCGTGCCGACACTGTTCAGCCTGGCCCTGCAGTCCCGAGATGCCCTGGCTCGCCTCTTCGGCTATCAATCGGTTGCCGAGGCCGAACGGATCGACCAGATCGAAACCGAACCGCAACCGCACGAGAAGCCGCAGCCGGTGTCCGTGGGCTGATTGGAATCGGACCGATCCTGGCACGTCCTGCCGCAAACATTCGTCGGACGAGACGGAGCCTGGGAATCGAGTGAACTCTCACCCCCCCCAACTTTGCGTAAAGGCGAGAAAGGGGGGGTTATCGAACGACACCATCCTCCGGACATCGACACAGGAAACATGATCGTTTGGGAATCTGCCGGGGAGGGATAACCGTGACCGGGTGATGGGCCAGGCTGAGCCGGTCGATCAGCCAGGAGTGGTCGTACGACGCCTGATCGAACGGGCTGCGCGTCATGATTTCCCGGGCGATGAATCGGCTCGCTGGGTTGCCAATCCGAATCAAGGGGTAGTGCTCCCGGCCGAACACGGAATCGCACGCGGCGACAGCGTGGATACAGTCGCTGATCAACAGGTTCGCCGGTGTGCTGATCGCTCGGTACTGGGCCGCGCCACTTTCGAGCGTTTGCTTCACCAGAATCGACCGTTCATAGACGCTCGGGTTGATGAGAAACGGCCCCCAGGCGGTGATCCGCTGGTTCGACGCTCGGACGGCGGCAATGGTCTCATACAGTCCAAGATTGATTCCGGGCTCGGGCTTTGGGTTCCAGACCTTCACATCAAGTGTGGCAGGAAGCCAACTGATGGTGTGATGCTGAATCTGCCAGCCGGCCGGGTCTGAGCCGTACCCCTCTGCGCGGATGAACGTTGCCCAGGTGTGAGTATAGCGCAGCAGCTTGGGGCGAGACTGAGAGCCGAAGATCACGACGTAATACTGTTCGTCGGCGGCGGACTGGCTGATCCCTCCGCAGAACAGGAGAGCCAGAAGCACGCACGAACCCCGCACTCCGTTGCGCAATCGCATGATTCCGGGCCTCCGTGCCGGGGTATTCCGCATCGCATTCGATCGAATCCAGAAATACGTTCGGCCTGTCGGGATTCGTACGCGCTCTCAAACCACAGGCAGCTTCGAGACCACGATCGGGAGCATCGATTGTGTGGATCGTGATGCCGCGAGAAGGCAAGAGGCTGGTGGCTTAGCGGAAAGGATCGCCGGATCGAGTCTGGCGTGAGGCCCAGCCGAGTTGCAGCGGCAACTCGCCGCCCTGCTCGGCTCGTGACCGGAAGGCAAGACCGAAGAAGATGCCCGCGGCCGCCCCCCCGACGTGCGCTGCATAGGCCACGCCGCCCCCCTGACCGGCGGTCGAGAGGTCGCCGATCCCGAGCACCAGTTGCATTACGATCCAGAGGCCGATGACGAGCGAGGCCGGCATCGTGGTGATAACCCGGCCCAGCAAGACGCGCACGCGGTTCTGTGGGAACCAGACGAGATACATTCCCATCACCCCCGAGATCGCACCCGACGCCCCGAGGCTGGGGATCATCGAATCCGGCCCGATCGCCACGTGCGAGAGGCTCGCCACCAGGCCGCACCCTAGATAGACCAGCAGATACCGGATGTGACCGAGCGATTCCTCGACGTTGTCGCCGAAGATCCAGAGATACAGCATGTTGCCGCCCAGGTGGGCCAACCCGCCGTGCATGAAGATTGACGAGAACAGGGTGAGCCAGACCGGAAACGGCACCGGCCCTTGCGGCAAGACCTCCTCGCGCTCCTCGACGCGGACGTTGCCGAACGCGTCGGGCACCTCAACCTCAACGGCCAGCGTGACCGGCTCGGTCAGATCGGTATTCCGGGTGATCTCGTACGGGGTGGCCGCGTAGGAAATCGTGAACTGCTCCGGCAGGCTCGACTGGAGCACGAACACGAGGATGTTCGCGGCGATCAACGCATAATTGACCCAGGGGAGAATCCGGGTCGGGTGCATGTCCCCCAGCGGCATGACCATCGGGCTGGTCCCTCTCGGCGGAGAAGCGCAAGGCGAGGCGGCCCCGACCAATCGACGCCAGCCACCGCGCCGATTGTGACGAGCACGGGCACCGCACACAAGATGGTGGGGTGCCCGTGGGATTGCCAGAGGTCGAGCCTTCGGATCAGATCAGCTCATGGATCGGCTCGGGGTCGTCGAGCACCGAGACCGGGCGGTTGAGCTGGTCGAGCACCTGCAAGTGCGGGTCGATTCCGAGGACGTGGTAGATCGTCGCGTGCAGGTTCGACGGCGTGATCGGGCGATCGTGCGGGAACTGACCGAGGCGGTCGGTCGAGCCGACCAGTTGCCCACCCTTCACGCCGCCACCGCCGAGGAGGCAGAACATGGCGTTCCCCCAGTGGTCGCGGCCTGGCGTTCCCATGCTGCCGGGAGGCCCGCCATTGCCGCCGTCGTTCATCTTCGGCGTTCGGCTGAACTCGCCGCAGAGCATCACCAGGGTCGAGTCGAGCAGGCCGCGCTGGTGCAGATCATCAAAGAGGGACGAAACGAGCGAGTCGACCATCGGCAGGTAGCGGTTCATCCCCGCTTCGAGATCCCAATGATGATCCCAGCCGCCCAGGTGGACAGTGACGAACGTCACGCCGGCCTCCACCAGGCGACGGGCGAGCAGGGTGCTTTGTCCCCACGAGTGGCGGCCGTAGCGGTCGCGAAGCCTCGGGTCTTCCTTGCTGATGTCGAACGCCTCGCGAGCGGCCGGGCCGGTCACGAAGTCAAACGCCTGCTCGGTGAACTGATCGACCGAGGTATCGACGGGCAGGGCATCGCGCTGCCGCAGGGCGTCGTCGAGCCGCTGACGCAGGGCGCGGCGGTCTTCGAGACGGTCAATGCTCATGCCGGCCTTGAGCGTCAGGTCGCCGACGGTGTAATTAGCTGCGTTCGGGTCGCCGCCCGGCTGGTACGGGTCGTACTGCATGCCGAGCAGGTTGCCGCCGAAGTACCCCGGATTCAGGCCGACGCTGCTGGCGATGGGAACCGACGCATACGCGGGCATCCCTGACTTGCGGGGGCCGACCTCGCGCGCCACGATTGACCCGAGCGACGGGAACTTCGAGGTCGTGTTTGCCCCCGACACCCCCATGTCCTTCGTCGTCAGAATGCGATGCGCCCCGGCGAAGTGGTCGCCGGTATCGTGATGAAGCGACCGGACGATCGAGAACTTATCAGTGTGCTGAGCCTGCTTCGGGAACAGCTCGGTGATCTCGAACCCCGGAACGACCGTCGGAATCGGCTTCCAGATGCCCCGGTACTGCTCGGGGGCCTCCGGCTTCATGTCGTACATGTCCATGTGACCCGGCCCGCCATCGAGCCAGATCAAGATGACCGACGTCTCCTTCTTCGGCATTCCTCGCTGGACCGAGGCGTCCCGAGCCGCCAGCAGACCCGGCAAGCCGACACTGGCCATCCCGGCCACGCCCAGTTGCAGGAAGCTCCGCCGGCTCACGCGATCGCAGTATGATCCCGCCGATCCGAGGTCGATGCGCACGGTGCCACCCTCCTTGAACCGCTTCGGGATTGCTCCGACCGCCGGGGCACCTTCGACCCAGCCTTGGCGATCACCCCACTCCCGAATTCCGCGGTCCTCGAACCTTGTGTTTCGATCCTACCGGCGAGACGCCTTTGCCCCGCGATGGATTCCGGATTTGCCCTATCTTGATCGTCCCCTTCGAAAAAATTCAACACTGATCCGATCCTTCTTCAAAAAATCGACACGGGGCCATTCGGAGATCAACCGTTCTGAACGGCGGGGGATCGGCACCGGCTTGACCCTCCCTGCGAGGCCGGTCAAGGTAATGCCTCGGCAGCGCGTTCCCCGATCGCTGACGGCGAGCCGGTCTTCGCCCTCGGTCGGGAGACGATCCGGGAGCGACGTAATGCGAACCAACAGAGGGGTCCGGCGGGCGAGCGTTCGAGGGGCAGTGCGGCCATTGGCCTGGCTGATCGCCGTTGGGCTCGGCTCGTCGATTCAGGGAGCCGACGACGAGAACGCGACCGCTGCGCCGAGGGTTCTTGAACACGTCGTCGTGTACCAGGAGCCGGGACGTTTCGCCGGCTGGCCGGCCAATCACGGCATGTGGTCGTGGGGCAATGAGGTGCTCGTCGGTTTCAGCCGAGGGTTTTACAAGGACCTGGGCGACCGGCACCACATCGACCGCGAGAAGCCGGAGGAGCATCTGTTCGCCCGCAGCCTCGACGGCGGCAAGACCTGGGCGGTCGAGGTCCCGCAGCCTCCGGGCGTTCTGGTGGGCACCCCCGGCATGAGGCACGGCGTTATCCCTCCCGACGTTCCCAAGAAGCCACTCACCGACCTAACCGAGCCAATCGACTTCACCCACCCCGACTTCGCCATGACCCTGCGCATGGCCGACGCCAATGGTGGCGTCTCCTGGTTCGCGTATTCCTACGACCGCGGCCGAACCTGGCGGGGGCCGCATCCGTTGCCTCTGTTCGGCCAGCCGGGAGTGATGGCGAGGACCGATTCCATCATCAACGGCCCGCGCGATTGCCACATCTTCGCCACCGCCTCGAAGCAATCCAACGGCCGCGAAGGCCGCCCCTTCTGCGCTCGGACGCGCGACGGCGGCCTGACCTGGGAGTTCCTCTCGTTCATCGGTCCCGAGCCCGACGACGGCTATGCCATCATGCCCGGCACCGTACGTGTCGGCCCGACCGACCTGGTCACGACGATCCGCGTGCGCGACTCGGAGCGAAGCTGGATCGACGCCTACGCCTCCCTCGACGACGGCCAATCGTGGACGTATCTTGGTGAGCCGGAACCCAGCCTCGGGGCCGGGAATCCGCCGAGCCTCGTCCGATTGCCCGACGGCCGACTCGCCCTCATCACCGGCCACCGCGCCGAGCCGTACAGCATCCGGGCCCGCCTGAGCCAGGACAACGGCCGGACCTGGTCCGATCCCATCACCCTCCGCGACGACGGCGGCGGCACCGACATCGGCTACGTCCGCTCGGTCGTCCGGCCCGATGGCACGATCCTCTCGGTCTACTACTATCACGACCAAACCGGCCCCGATCGCTACCTCGCCGGGACGATCTGGGACCCGGGGAAACCAGAAGACTCGCCACTGATCAACGAAAGAGCTGGTCGTCGATGAGGCATCGGCCAAGGGTGTCGTAGGTTCGGACGATCGCCGGGCGGTCGGGCTCGGGGCCAACGGCATCAACGATGCGACGGGCAAGCGGGCCGCGATCAAGGATCAACTCCAGCGGCGCTTTCGCTTCGGAGATCAGCCTCGACTCATCGCCGAGTGAGGTGACGACGTGTTGCCAGAGCCCTCGGGCGTCGATCGTCGTGCCGAGTCCGAAGCAATCAAGGTACGCCGATTGGTCAATCCGTGCGCGGTCGCCGTTGCGGAGGCAGTCGAGAAAAATCGGTTTGAGCAGATCGACGGGAATCGACCGTTGCGTCTCGGATGAGGACCAGCGTTCCGCGACCAGGGTCCGCACCGCTTCGACCACGAGCGACGCGATGGCCAGGTCGGCCCTCGGGCATTCCTGCACATCGAGTAAGCGAATCTCGATCGCCGAGCGGTCGAACCGGGCGATCGCTCCCCGGGCGTTCAGCCACTCGTCACGGAGGATCCCCTCGGGGTCGAGCGGAGCGATCGCCGCGTACATTGGTTCGAGGATCATCCGGTCGTATTCGGCCCGTGAGAAGGCCGGCTCGGGAATGACGCCGCCGGTCACTTCGGGAACCCTTCGGCAATTGTGCCGGTAGAACTCGAGGCGAGTGTCGAGCAAACCGGTGATGCGTCCCTCGACGATCGGCGAACTGGCGGCCAGCGCCGGAAGGATCGGCAGGATCAGGCGGATCGCCGCGTGGAGTCGGGCGAACTCCTCGTCGCCAGAAAACGGAAGATTAATGTGCATGCTTTGCAAGTTCGACCAGCCGTGTCCTCGGCAGTCGAAAATGCGGTCGAACGTCTGATAGATCGGCCCAAAGTCATGCGGCCAGAGTTTCGCCTCGGTGCTCGGGTCCATGAGGGGGTGCATCGCCGTGGGCAGGAGGCAGGCACCCATTGGTTCGAGGATCGCATCCATGCGTCCGACATGTTCCTGGAATTGCCCGGCGAGGCCCGACAGCGATGCCACCGGCTCGGTCGTCTTCAGCTCGACGACGTGAGCCGCCAGCTCGTTGGACCAGGAGATCGGACCGAGGTCCACCTCGGATTCCGGATCGCCCGAGGGGCTGACGCTTGCCAGGAGACGATCGGCGATCGGTCGGACGGCAAGCGTTTCCCGATCAACAATCATGTATTCCAGTTCAATCCCAAAGCGCTCGAACAGACGAAAGCTCATGGTCGGGAATTCCCCCCACCGTAGCCGGCCTTGCGACGTTCGATCCGACGGAGGAAGACGTCGGCCAGGCGTCGATACAGCTCGTCGCGAAGGATCGCATCCTCGACGCCCGCCTCGATGTTCGGATTGTCGTTGACCTCGATCACCGTGAACTGATCGCCCGACTGCTTCACGTCGACCCCGTAAAGGCCATCGCCAATCAGCTCGGCGGCTCGGGTTGCCAGGCGAACGGCCTTGCGCGGGGCCAGCTCGACCGGCAAGGTTTCAAACTTGCCGTAGGAACTCTTACCCGAGGCATCTCGTTTGATAATCTGCCAATGCTTTCGTGCCATATAATACTTGCACGCGAACAAAGGTTGACCATCAAGAATGCCGATCCGCCAGTCGAACGTTGTCGGGAGATACTCCTGCGCAACGACCAGATCCGACTCCTTCCAGAACCGTGCCAGCTCATCGCGCAACGCCTCGGGCGTTTCGACCTTGATGACCCCCCGAGAAAACGAGCTGTCCGGCTGCTTCAAGACACAGGGCAGGCCGATCCGGTCGAGCACCTCGTCCACGTTCTCTTCGTGGGCGACCAACGTTTTCGGGGCGGGGATGTTGTGGTGGCTGAGGAGTTCAGCAAGGTAGACCTTGTTCGAGCATCGGACGATCGACTCGGGATCGTCGATCACAACCAGGCCTTCGCCGGCGGCGCGGCGGGCGAATCGGTAGGTGTGATGGTTCGGCGCGGTCGTCTCGCGAATGAACAAGGCGTCGAACTCAGCGATCCGGCCGTAATCGTCCGGGCCAATGACCTCGACGGCCAGTCCCACCGCCTCGGCCGCTCGGGTGAAGCGCTGGATCGCCTTTTCATCGGAGGGAGGTTCGGCTTCCTGCGGATTGCGGAGGATCGCCAGATCGTAGCGCGAGGCCGCTCGGCGACGGATTGAACCCCTTCGTCCGGCAAAGAATTCGCGGGCCGCCTCGACGACGAACGGCCAGTGCGGATCAGGAACCTCCCGAGCCCCGATGGCCGCCACGCTCCGAAGCTGCCAGCGGTCGTCAACCTTCTTGAACTGGGCTCGCAGCATCGGCGCTCGAAAGGCGTCGAACAGGTAGCGGCTCAGCGTGTCGTACCGCTTGGCCAGGTTCCGGCCGAAGTAGACGCTCAGCGTGAACGTTTCTGACTGCAACGGATGTAAGTCTTTCTGGATGCGATCGTCGAGGTCCTCTCCCAGCAAGCGAACCATCGCGGGCGATTTCATATCCTGAATCGTTGTGATCGAGGGCAAGGGGCGATGCGCCCGAGCCTCAGCCAGCAGCGAGACATAATAACCGGCACTTTGATACCGATATGACTTGCAAAGGTTGAACAGCCTGACGTTCCGGAGCCCCGCGAAGCGATCGCCGGTCAGGTACGACCAGGCATCGACGACCTCGACCTCGGGCAACTCGGAGGGCCAGTCTGTGGTGTTATCCGTCACAATGAGTGTGGGCACGAGGGAAGGTCCTGGGGGACGTGTCGTGACAGGGCGGGTCGGAGCCGCACGGCCCGGGTCAGGCGATCGTGATGACGACGGCCATCCCGTCGTCGCTCGCCTGGTGGAGGAACGCCTTCAGGTCGCGGAAGTAGCCGGTGTATTCCTCCCGGAGGTCGGCCGCAGGCTCGTCCCAGATATTGGGGTAGATCCCCTCCTCCACCATCGCTCCGGGGTCGAACCGGCCCCAGAGGCGTGCGTCGTCGATCGCGTCGAGGGCCTCGGCCAGCCGCCGGACATCGTCGGGCCGGAGAAGGCGGATACCACTGTCGTCCTCGCCGATCGGCTCGCCACCGACGAGCAGGAAATCAAGCGGTGGTTCGCCGCCGATACCCGAGCCGTTCAGAAGGTAATGCAGACCGTGCCACGACTTTTGCAGGTCGACCGAGGGCCTCGAATCGTCGTCGAGGATCGCCCCGACCGACTCGGGCTCGACGAGCAGCCGGAGCAGATTGTCCTGGTCGACCGCCATCAGGTCGCAATACATCCCCATGAGTCGCACTCTCGCGGTCAACGCCCTGCCGGCCGGGGCCGGACGATGAGCAGGTTGGCGTCGTACGTCACAATCCCAAGCATGATGGCCGACAGCACACGGTCCATTCCTTGCACGTAATAATGGTCGGCCGCCAAGGGGTTGGGCCAGAGGGGGTCGGCCAGCAACACATCTCGCGTTTTATGATCATATCCGCAAAGGACGACAAAATGTCCGGCCGGTTCGCCGCGAATGTCGTCGTGATCCGACTTCGGGCCGTATTCGCGGGGCATGCGATAAAGGTACGTCGCCGACAATCCGGTGAGAATCGGCACTTGCCGCTGCAGGTAGTGCCGAATCAAGGCCCCGTTCAGGTCGCGCATGCGGATGCGACCTCCAAGGCGGAGGAATTCCAGATACGCCCCGGTGGCGATCCGAAGCTTCGGGTTCTCCTTCTTCGCTGCCTGGGCTCGAAGTTTCTCGGCCAGGTGCGGGGCCTCCGACGTGAACCAGGTGGGGTCGAAGGTGCGCAGATCGTAGGTGTAAAGGGTCGCCTCGTAGCCCCGCTTGAGCGCATGATTGCCGAGCAAAACGGCCAAGGTGCCCCCGCCTTCAAGCTGCGGGATTTCCCGGATGACCTGTTCCAAAGGGATCTCGTCGCCGAAGTAGCTGTACACGGCATCAAGGCACGTCGGCCCGCAGGTCACGTCGTCGGGCTGTGGCTGGATCTCGAACGTCAGGCGCGTTTCCACCGCTCGGACTCCTCGACCGGCAATCGGTGAGGGGGGCTCGCCCGGCAAACGTCCGGGCGACAGGCGGCCCCTGGCTTTTCTCCATTGTACGGAGCCGCTGGCAAAAAGAAGCGCGCCGAGCGCAAAGGATTCCAACACCCCTCCAGAGCGATCAGGCGGCCGCTCGGGTGAAGAAGATCGTATTGAGGTAAGCGATGTCGTCGGGGCCGAGCGCATCTCGGAATCCTCCCACCGTCCCTCGGCGCACTTTCGGGGCACCGTTGCGGGGGCGGAGCCACGGCTGAGCGAACGTGCCGGACTGTTCCAGGCGTTTCATCGAGTCGAAGTCGGCCAGTTGCACCGCCTTGGCCAGGCGATCGGGCGAAACCTCGAAACCGTAGTAATCGAGAATCCGTCGCACGGTGCCTTCCAGGTCCTCGTGGCACTGCTCGTAGGAGACGCGAAGCACCCCGAGCCGATCGGCCAGCTCGGCCCACATGACGCGGAATCGATGGAGCGTCTCGGCCCCGAAGTAGTCATCTCGGACGAAGTCGGACAGCGTTCCCTCATAGGCAAAGAAATCGCGAAACCGCCCCGTGACCTGGTGATAGAGACTGACGATCGTGTCTCTCGGGTCACGTTCCAGGTAAACCAGGCGGTCGACCTGGGCGTAGTCGCGCAACCGGCGCTCCAGGTCGAAGTCGTGTGGCGGCCGGGCACCGTCGTTGAACTCGAAACGGTCGTGGTGGAACACGATCTGTGGATCAAGGTCGAGTTGCGTCAGAAGAAACCGAATCCACGTGCGCCCGGACTTCGGATAGGAGACGAACTGGCGGTTCATCGGATCGAGATCCTCCGAGTCGTGGTCGAGGTCACGGGGAATCAGGCGCAGCGCCGCTCGAAGATCCGGGCGGCCCCCAGGTAACTGCGACCGTTGGTTGCCGCGTCTTCGGTCGAGGCGATCGGTTCGAAGCCCGAGGCCCGCAGCCGGGCGTCGATCGCGTCCTGTTCGTAGATCGAGGGTGTGGTCCGGATGGCGAAGTACCGTCGAGCCAGGGCCGCGGCCCCGTCCAGCGTTTCAAGGCGATCCCCACACGGCAGATGGTGCTGGAGCCCCAGGTACAGGACGATATCGTAGCCATCCTCGATCACGTCGGCATGAGTGCTGCGGAAGCGGTGCCAGTCTGACAGATCGGCGACCCGGAACCGCGACGGACCGAAGGGAGCACAGAGTTCATTGGCCGCCGCCACGCGACCGGGATCAAGCTCGAAGCCGAGCACCTGCGAGGCACCACGGCGCAGGAGTTCGCGCGCCACGAATCCCTCGGCCGCGCCGAAGTCGATGACACTGAGGCCCGCCGATCGCTCAATCAACGGCATCAACCCCCTGAGCCGATCATCGAGCGGCCATTTTCCATACAGGCCCGATGCCGGATCGTGCAGATAGTGGTGCCGGAAGTCGTGCCGGGTCAGCTCAAGCAATTTCCGAGCGTACGCCTCCCACGAGTACGGCCGGATGGTCTCAAGGGCCTGCTCGGTCAGGTTCCGGCAAAGGATGGCATCGTCCTTCAGGCGGGCGATCGCTGCGGCCAGGGCGTCGGGGGTCGGATCGTCGACCACCAGGGCCGTTTCCTCGTGCCGAGCCAGGTCGAGCGTTCCGTGCCCGGTGCAGACGACCGGGACACCGCTGGCCATCGCCTCGGCCACCAGATTCGACCAGCCGGCAAAGGTCTCGGTCATCGCCACGCAATCGACCTCGGCGTAGAACCGTGCCAGGTCGTCTCCAATTCGCATCCCGGTCAGTTCCAGGCGGCCCGAGGCGATTAGCTCGGCGTGCGACTGAGCGAGATTCAAACCATCCGAGCCGAACAGCCGGAGCACAACCTCCGATGGCAACAGAGCCAGCGCCTCGATCAAGGGCCCCGGATTCTTCCCCGCCTGGCCGCCAATCACCCATCGCCCCCGGGTTTGCGGGTGCGAGCGATACGATCGAGGCCGGAAGGTCGAGAGGTCAACCGCGCCGAGCAGCACCTGGAAGCGGTCTGCCGAGAACTCCGTGAACGTCCCCACCGGCCAGTGGCGGTTGTTGAACAGGACCACATGCGGGGCCAGAGCGGCATTGACTGCCAGAAACGCCTGGCGACGGGTCGAATCATTCAGGATGTGCTGTACCCGGACACCGTAGCGATCGTCTCGAAAGCGGTGGAGTTGTGCGATGGTCGTCTCGGGAAACCCGGCTCCGGGCACCATCACCGCGTCCCAGTGCCGGCTTGCGGCCTCGTCCGGTGTGAGCATGGGCAGGTGGAACGCGTCCGTCATCGGGGCCGTCGGCGCTTCGGCCAGGCCGACAAAGGCCACTTCGTGCCCCCAGTCTCGCAAGACGCGCCCGACCCGATCGAACCGCAACAAGCCGCCGGTCGCGATCAATTCGTGGCAGGCGATGAGCAACCGTCGAGGCCGAGAATCCTGAGCCGGCTGCGCTCGGCTCGACCCGGTCCCCAGCGACTCCAGTACGACGACTTTCCCGATCGTCTCGCGATGTCGGTAGCGACCGGTTTCCAGAAGCTCGGCGATCAGGCGGTGCGGCCCGCAGTTCGGGTCGGTGGCGTCGTCGAAGACCACTAGACCGCCAGGAGCGACGTGAGGCTCCCAGCACTCAAAATCGCGGCGGACCCCTTCGTACCGATGGTCGCCATCGAGGAACAGCAAGCCGACCGGATCGGTCCAGCCTGGGGTAATTTGTTCGCTGGAAAGGCCGATCAAGGCAACGTTGCGAAAGGCCCCGGTGCGGCACATCGCCTCGTAGTAGGCGCCTCGATCTTCGGGGCCGAACGCGCCGCCGTAGAAGCCCACGAAGGGACGATGAGGCTCGACGCAGTAGATCGCCGGCCGCTCCGGCTCGGGCCGAGCGTGCACGCCGGAGGCCAGGGCCACGGCCGACTTGCCTCGGTACGAACCCACCTCCACGATGCAGCCCGTCCTGACCTGAGAGGCCAGCCGGCGCAACAGGGCACCTTCCTCGGGGGTGATTCCCCCCTGCAACGCGCTCATCCACGCGTCGAACTCGTCGGCTGAGTCCGTCGGCTGGGCCGAGTCCGTCGTCATGGTCTGCACGTCCTTGTTTGTCCCGGAGATTCGGGGTCCCCGACCGATCCGAGAACACTCGGGCCGTTTCCCTTCGGCCTGAGCCGGGCGAGGGGATTCAGTCAACCCCGGCTCTGTTGCGTCCGCGCCGCGAGATTCTAATGCAAGGCCCCACGGGATCAAGGCCGATCCCGGCAGACCGACCCTCCTCCGAGTTGGCTCGGCTCAAGTTGAATCGGTCGATGCCTCGGGAGCGTCGGACAGCCCCCTGACCGCGCCAAGGGCCACCAGCACGCCGATCAGGCCGTGGGCGAACAACCGAGCACGCGGTTCCCCGGCGAGGGGGAGGATCGGGCGGGCGTCTGGACCGAGCATCAGGCCCCCCAGCTCATAGAGAAGCGCGGCCAGGAGGCCACCGGTTGCTCCTCCCAGGATCGTCCCGCCCAGACTGTTTTCGTCTCCCAGGCCGACGCCGAAGGCCAGGCCACCCACGCCTCCCATCACTCCCCAGAGAATTGACCGGGTACTCAGCGGGGCGAGTAGCTGCGGCGCGACCGGGTCGACATGGTTGACGTACACCGTGAACAGGCCAAAGGCCCCGAGCCCGCAGACAATCGCTCCGACCATCCCGCCGATCCCCGCCCCAAGCCCCGCCGTCGGGACCGATCCCCCGCTGGCCCCACCGGCCAGGCCGAGCAACAGGCCGAGCAAGGCACCTTGCACCGCATAGGTCAGGGTGGCGTCGAGCACCAACCCACGGCGTTCTTCGGGGGTCCGCTGCTCTCCGTCGTCCGGGTCAAGCGAGGGGTCGGCCGGGGCCCCGGCCTTCTCGGCCGGAGCGAACAGACCGACAAACGTTTCGCTGGCGGTTCCGCTCAGCCCGGCCGCGACGATCCCGGCGATCAGGGCCGCGACGGTCGGCGGCAGACCCCGGCGTCTCGGCCGAGGGGTCGGAGCGAGGGCGGGATCGGATCTGGACGCATCACGGCTCATGGTCATTGGCTCCGCGGTGCCGACTGGGCATCGGGTGGCATCCGCCTGGCGGCCTGCGATCGCACTCGTTGAGGAACGCCGAGGCCCGACGCGATCCGGGGCAGACCCCACGAAACTCGACTCGACACCTGCTCCCCTCCCCTGATATCGGGCCATTATCGGTGGCCAACCGTCGGATGCAACCGGGAAACCGCTGGCACAACCGGCATCGGGGTCGAGCCACGAGAAGCGACCATGCAACACCCTTCCGGATTCCTGAATGATGCCTTGCCGATCGATTGGCCGGGGGTCATGATCGAACAGGGAAGACAATCGTATCGCGACGCTCAGCTCGTCGATCAACCATGCGTGGCACCAGCCTGGCGCGTGTTACTCCGTTCGGTCCGATGCGAGGGGGTTCCTGGTGGCTGAAGCGCAGAGCCTATCCTCAGGCCAGCGACGTTCTTCGTGGCTGCGCAGCCTGATCTGGGGGCTGCCAATCGTCGCGATGCTCGGCGTCGCGGGTGCCTGGTGGTCCTCGGTCCGCCGCGACGCGAACGAGTTGAGCCAGGCGAACCGTGAGCTGGCCGCCGGTCAGCTCGAATCGGCCCGGGCTCGGCTGCTCCGCCTCGCGGAACGTCGGCCCGATCAATCCGAGGTGGCCTTCGCGCTGGGGGATTGCGAGGCCAAGCTCGGCCACATCGACGCCGCGATGGCTGCCTGGGACCGAATCCCGCTCGATGCGGAACTCGGCCCCAAGGCTGCCCTCGAACGGGCCTGGCTGGCCGTCGAACACGGCCGACTGGCCGAGGCCGAGCCCTCGCTGGCCGCGCTCGTCGATCGCCGCGACGCCATCGGCGACGAGGCCATCCGACTGACCCAGCGCCTCTACTTCTTCTCCGGCCGATCGGAACGGCTCCCCGAGTGGTTCGAACGCCAGTGGCGGGCATCCCCTTCACTCGAATCGCTTGAAGCGGCGAAGCTGCTCCGATCGCGCTGGCTGGCCGAGACGCACGCTCCCCCCATCAGTGCCCTGGCTGAGGCCCTCGAACGCCAACACCGCGAGGCTCCCGAGGACGACCGCGTCTGGCTCGGCCTGGCCGACCTGGCCGTCGAATCCGGACGGCTCGACGAGGCCGACGCCTGGCTCACGCGTTGCGAGGCCGAACGCCCCGATGACCCCGACGTCGCTCGCATCCGACTCAACTGGGCCCTGGCCGCCGGTCGCCCCGACCGCGCCGAGCAGGCCATGCGCCTCATCCCGGCCGCTGACCTTCCCCCCGATCGCATCGCCACACTTCAGGCCCGGCTCGCCGCGATCCAGGGCGACCCCGCGGCCGAACGGCTCGCCTTGGAATCATTGATTGATCTTCAACCCGGCGACGCCACAGCCTGGGGACGCCTGGCCGACCTGGCCGCTCTGGACGGCGACGCCTCCGCCGAGGATCGCACCACCCTCCGCGACCGCAAGCGCGAACTGGACCGTCTGCACGACGACTACGCCGAGCTGATGGCCAACATCGAATATGGCGACCTCGATCCCGTGCCCGAACTGGCCCGGCTGGCCGAATCGCTCGGCCGTCGTTTTGAGGCGATCGGCTGGTGGACCGTGCTCGCTCGCCTCGACCCCTCGAACGCCGAGGCCCGCGCCGGGCTCGACCGCGCCCGATCCCTTCCCGAACCTCCCGTCCCCGAGCCTGGCCGATCCCTGGCTGACCTTATCCTCAAAAGCTCATTTGCCGATGTGGTCTCCTCAGGGGCTGATTCCCTCACCATCCCCCGCTTCCGCGACGACGCCGAGACCGCCGGCCTTCGCTTCGCCTTCGACCCCGGCTGGACCCGGCTCCGCCAGCTCCCCGAGACCATGTCGGGCGGCCTGGCCCTGCTGGATTATGACGGGGACGGCTGGCTCGATGTCTTCGTCGTCCAGGGCGGCCCCTTCCCCCCCGACCCTTCTCGAAATCTCCCCGGCGATCGCCTCTTCCGCAACAACGGCGACGGCACCTTCGCCGACGTGACCGAGGCCGCCGGCCTGCCCGCCACCTCGCAGGGCTACAGCCACGGCGTGACCGTGGGGGATATCGACAACGACGGGCATCCCGACCTGTTCATTACCCGATGGCGCTCGTATGCCCTCTATCGCAACCGAGGGGACGGCACGTTCGAGGACTTGACCGAGGCCGCCGGCCTGGGTGGCGATCGCGGCTGGCCCACCTCGGCCGCCTTTGCCGACCTCGACAACGACGGCGACCTCGACCTGTTCGTCTGCCACTACCTGCACTGGGACCCCGAACGCGAGGAGCCCTGCATCGACCCCAACCGCCCCGGCGAGCACATGTACTGCATCCCTCGCCGCTACGCCGCCGAGCACGACCGCGTCTATCGCAACGACGACGGCCAGTTTGTCGACGTGACCGAGGCGTCCGGCCTCTCCGATCCCGACGGCCGCGGCCTCGGCGTGGTCGCCGCCGACCTCGACGGCGACGGCCTGGTCGACCTGTTCGTCGCCAACGACATGACGGCCGACGCCTTCCACCGCAACCTCGGCGGTTTCCGCTTCGAGGAGATGGGCGAGGTCGCCGGTGTGGCCTCGAACGCCGACGGCGGCTACCAGGCCGGCATGGGGATCGCCTGCGGCGACCTGGACGGCGACGGCCTCCCCGAGCTGGCCGTGACCAACTTCTACGGCGAGTCCACCTCCCTGTTTCGCAACCTCGGCGGCTCCCAGTTCGCCTACGCCTCGGCCGATGCCCGCCTCGCCCCCGCCACCCGGTTCGTCCTCGGCTTCGGCCTGGCCTTCCTCGACGCCAACAACGACGGCATCCTCGACCTCGTCCAGGCCAACGGCCACGTCAACGACTTCCGCCCCGGCACCCCGTACGCCATGCCCGCGCAACTGCTCCTCGGTCTCGGCAACGCCCGCTTCGCCGACGTTTCCGAACGCTCCGGCTCCTGCTGGTCCGTCGATCGCGTCGGCCGCGGATTGGTCGTCGGCGATCTCGACAACAACGGACTCCTCGACGCCTTGATCCTCTCCCAGGATCACCCGCTCGCCTTCCTCCGCAACCTCGGCCCCGAAGGCCAAGCATCCTCATCCTATCACTTCCTCACTCTCCACCTCGAAGGCACCACCTCGAACCGCGACGCCCTCGGCGCGGTCGTCACCGTCACCTCCTCCGGCCGCACCCAGACTGCCCAGCGCTTCGGCGGCGGCAGCTACCTCTCGTCCGGCGACCCCCGCCTCCACTTCGGCCTTGGCCCTTCCTCCTCCCCCGTCACCGTCGAGGTCCGCTGGCCCTCCGGCCAGGTCCAGCGCTTCGTCGATCTTGCGATCGACGCCGCCTACCGCCTTGTCGAAGACAAGCCTGAGGCCCGTCCCCTCGAAGGCTGGTCCGAATCACGATGAGGCGACCGCCATGACGAGAGGCCTCCGCCGGGTGGCCCGGGTTCCGCGCCAGCGGACCCCGGGTGGACCGGACCAAGCTGGGCCAGCGGCCCCCGCGCCCGGGGTCCGCTGGCGCGGAACCCGGGGCACCCGGCGCGAGGTCCTTGACACCGAACCAGCGACGGATGTTCTCCATCTCGGATGTCAACCGAGCGAGGACCGCCTGCCAGTTCATGCCGTTTCCTCCGCTCGCCTGCGAGGCATTCGTGGCTCTGGCCGATCATGACATTCAATCCGAGTTGTCCCCGCCTTGCACTCCCTCGGGTTTCTCTCCACCCCGGATTGCTCGGAGTTCGTCCAGGATCGCGTCGAGTTTCTGTTCGAGCAATTCGATGCGTTGATCCGGGGTCGGCCCGGAGGCCGGCCGCTGCTGGAAAGGATTGCGTCGAGCCGGGGCCGGCCCGGCATCCGGGCGAAGTCTCCCGAAAGGATCAGAGCCACGGGCCTCGCGAGCCTCGCCTTCTCGGGCGCGGTCCAGTTCGAAGGGAGACGATTCAGGGCCGATGAGCCGCTCCTCGACGATCTCGACTTCGTTCGGTTCGGGACCGATGAGCCGCTCCTCGACGATCTCGACTTCGTTCGGTTCGGGACCGATGAGCCGCTCCTCGACGATCTCGACTTCGTTCGGTTCGGGACCGATGAGCCGCTCCTCGACCAACTCTGGTGGACCCTGGAGGGCCGTGACGAGGCGGCGAATCTGTTCAAGCCGCGTGCGGACCTCGTCATGCACTTCCGCCGTATGGCGGATGACCATCCTGCTCGTTGAGGGAAGGGGGATGAGCACTCCTTCGGGAAGCGTGTCCCCGGGGGGGACCTCCTCACCCGGGAAGCGCGTGATGGTCCATGTGTCCGGCGCAACCGATGCGGTCAGGAGCTCAATGAGCGGTTCAAAGTCGGCAGAACGTGTGATTTGCGTAAGTCGTGGATCAAGTCCCTCTTGGTGGTAACCACGCACGATATGGTTGAAGGCAATGAGGTCGGGCACCGCATAGGTTTTCGTAACCATCCTCCCCTCATCCGACACCCCTTCCGTCACCGTGGCGGGCGACGGGTCCGGCTTCGACTGCGCCGAAAGCGACGCTCCAACCGCGAAGACCCCCGCTGACATCACCCCAGCCACCAGCACTCGATGAATCATGCTCGACTCCTTCACCAGTGTCACCGCCGCGGCGATCGCCCCGGCCGGGACCGTCCCGACCAGGCCGATCACTCCCCCGTGCGTTGCGGACACTGCGTTCTGGACCGTCGCATGGAGCAACGACCCTCGAATCGCCTCCGAGCCGGATCGCATGAGCAACCCGGGGCCGATCAGCACGCCCGACGACGGTGCCAGCCCTCGCCGATCGAGCCGCGATCGGAGCCGTTCCCGAGCCCTCGCCAATCGGCTGCGGACCGTCCCCACCGGCCAGCCGAGCCGGTCGGCCGCCTGGTCGTGGGTGAGCCCCTCGATCAGGCAGAGCACAATCGGCAGGCGCTGCGCCTCAGGCAAGCGGGCGATCTCCTCGTGCAAGGCGGCCCCGAGGTCATCGGGAACGCCCGGCTCGAAGGAGGAGGGCATCAAGGCGGCGGCCTTCGCGTCGATCCGACGGCGCCGGGCCTGATCGTTCCGCATCCGAGTCGCGACCCGGACCGTCACCGCGTGCAGCCACGGACCGATCGAATCACGGACCCAGAGCGACCTTGCCCGCTTCGCCAGGGTGACGAACACGGCCTGAAACGCATCGTCGGCCAGGTCGCGATCGTTCACGATCGACCGCGCGACGCGCTGCACCATCGGCCCGTGCCGCTCGACCAGGATTTCGAACGCCCGTTCCGCCCTCGTCCCCTCCCGGGTGACGAACCGCTCCAGCAACTGCCCGTCCGACATCCCCAGGCCCGAACCACCCCCGAACAGGGTGCCAAGGTGCCGGAGACTCGCCTCGTTCATCGCTCTGGGCACGGCTCGTGATCCTTCCTTCGACTCGGAGTGTCCACGAGGTAATGCCGGATTGAGCCACGATCAATCCAGTTTATTTCTGAAATCTCTCCGAGCCGGTGTGTCAGGAACGGTCTCGCTCCCTCACCACTTGTCGATCGGCCCCTTCGGCGTCGGCACGCGAGGCTCGAACTGCGAGGGCAGGGGGGTGGTCGGCCCGGCGGCGCGGATCTGATCGACGACGGAATCGAAGACGGCGACGCTCGGCAGGTTGACGAGCTGCAGGTACAGTTCCTTCGGTGGCCGGATCGCGTAGCTGTACCACTTCAACACCTTGCGGAACTGGAGGCAGGCCAGGTGCGCGCCCCGCGTCTCGACCAGTCGGTGGAAGTGGCGGACCATCACATTCAGGCGATCCTCGAACCCCGGCTCCGGCCCGGCGGTGCCGTGCTCGGCCCAGTGCAACAACTGGCGGAACAGGAACGGATTCGAGAGCGACCCCCGGCCGATCGAGATGGCCGCGCAGCCGGTCTCGCGGAACATCGCCTCGGCATCCACCAGGGTGCGAATATCTCCATTTCCGATGATCGGCATGCGATCAACCGCCTCGACCACCCGGGCAATCCCCTCACGATCGACCGACCCGCTGAACCCCTGCGCCCTCGTTCTTCCATGCACGATCACCGCCGCCACGCCGATCGACTCGAACAGCCTCGCCAGTTCCGGCGCCGTCGGATTCTGCTGGTCCCACCCCAGCCGCATCTTCACCGTCACCGGCACCGGCGAATGCTCGACCACGGCACTCACCAGCCGCTTTGCCCCCTCGCTGTCGCACATCAAGGCCGAGCCGCCGCCGCACTTCACCACCTTGCGCACGGGGCAACCCATGTTGATGTCAATGATCGACGGCCCGAGGTCGCTCACGATCTTCGTCGCCTCGATCATCTCCCAGGCCGTCGCGCCGTAAATCTGAATCGACGCCGGCTGGTCCTCCCCGCAGGTCGAGGCCAGGTCGAACGCCTTGGCACGCTTCTCGATCAGCGACCGCGCATTCACCAGGTCGGTCGTCGCCAGGCCCAGGCCCCCCAGCTCGCGGACCGTCAGTCGATACGCCAAGGCCGTGTACCCGGCCAGCGGCGAGAGGAAGAAGCGGGTCGGGACCGTCACCGAGCCGATCGTCAGCGGCTCCTTCGCCCACGCGGGGGGGGCGGGCAGCGGTCGGGATTGATCTGGTCGGGCACTCGGAGCAATCGCGGACACGATGGCGGGCCTCCTCCATCGAGATCGAGCGGATGGGGGTCAGATTGGCGCAAGATTCGTTATTCTAGTCGAATCGAGCCCGATGTGTCAGACCCGGTTCGTGGATCGCAGGACGATTGCAACGTCTTGGAGGTAGCCTTTTCGGCGGTAGACCTTCCACCCTCAAATGATGCGTCGCCCCTCTGCGCTGGGTGGCCCCGGTTGCTCGCCAACCGGGGCGGCGCAGCCGCGAGAGGTGATGGCAGGCGACACCGAAACCGCGTGTCGCTCCGCGACCCCGGTTGACGAGCAACCGGGGCCACCCAGCAAAAACCCATCATTTTTGAGTGGAAGCGGTTGTCGGGTGCGTCGAGTCCTCGGAGACGCACCGGGAAGGCGGATCGGTGCGTCTCCGAGGACTCGACGCACCCGACGCGAGGAATGTTGCCATCGTCCTGTCGCGAATCAAAGACCCACGATTGCCTCTCTTTTGGAACGATTCATGCTCCCCCTCGACGCCGAAGCTTTCCTGATCACGACCGACGACGGCCGCACCCTGCTTGCCGAGGTTGAGGCGACCCCTCGTCCCGGCCCTTCGGCCCTAGCGCGCTGGCGCAAGGCGGTCCCGGCCGAGGTCGTCTCGGCCGCCCTCCGCCTGGCCGAGGCCCGCCGCAAAGGGCGAGCCAAGTTCGACCGCGCCGACCGCATGTGGCTCGACCCCGTCGGCGTCGAACAGGCGACCGCCGAACCCGTCGCCCGCCACAAGGGCGAGCGGTTCCAGGGCACTCCCCTCGTCGTCGATCTCTGCTGCGGGATCGGCGGCGATGCCATCGCGCAGGCCACCGTGGCCAATCGCGTGATCGGCGTCGATCGCGACGAGGGCATGGCCCGCCGCGCCCTCTGGAACGCAGGGGTCTACGAGGTCGGCGATCGCCTCACCACCATCGTCGCCGATGCCTTGCGATTCCCGATCCCCGACGGTGCCCGCCTCCACGTCGATCCCGACCGCCGCGTCGAAGGCTCCCGCCGCGCCGCCCAGATGCTCAGCGATTACCACCCCGGACCCCACGCCCTGCTTGACCTGACCGAGCGCGCCCGAGGCGGCGCAATCAAGCTCGGTCCGGCCAGCGACTTCAACGCACACTTTTATGGCGATCGTTATGAGGTCGAACTCGTCAGCCTCGGCGGCGAGGCCCGCGAGGCGACCGCCTGGTTCGGCGACCTCGTCACCTGCCGACGCCGCGCCACCCGGCTCCCCGAAGGAACCACCTGGACCGACCGCGACGGCCCCCCTGGCGGCTTTGCCCCCGCCCGAACGCTCGACGCCTGGGCCTTCGACCCCGATCCGGCCCTCCTGCGTTCCGGCCTCGTCGAATCCTTTGCCGAGGCCCACGACCTCGGCCGGATCAACGACGCGACCGACTTCCTCACCGGTCCTGCTCGCGTCGATTCCCCGTTTCTCGCTGCCTTTGAAGTCCTCGACGAGTTCCCGATCGACGTGAAGGTCCTCCGCCGCGCCCTGCTCGAACGCAACGTCGGCACCCTTGAAATCAAGGTCCGCGGCCTGGAGATCCGCCCCGAAACCCTCCGCTCCCAGCTCCGCCCCAAAGGGGCCGAATCGGCCACAATCCTCCTCGTCGGCGGCGGCCGCGATGCCCCCTCCCGCGCCGTCCTCGCCCGGCGAGCACCGGCCATTACCTCTTGATCCCGCCTCCCCACGCATGACACCCAGATCATCGAGGAAATTCAAAAAGTTTTGATGAATAAACGTTAAGCTCAATAGTCTCAGGCATCCTTCAGCTTCAAGCCTGCCTCGGTCCCCTCGATGTTGGCTAGGCCCCAGCGGGCGATCGCGTCGAGCACCGGTCGCAGCGAATTCCCCTTCGTGGTGAGCCGGTAGCGGTCCCGTCGCGATTCCTCGTCGGAGGCCGCCTTCTCGACCAGCCCGTGCTCGACCAGCCGCTGCAGGCGATCGGTGAGGATGTTCGTCGCAATCCCTTCCGGTGACCTGCAAAACTCCACGAACTGCGACTTGCCGCACATCAGGTCCCGGACCACCAGCAGCGTCCACCTGTCGCCAATCAGGTCCAGCGAGCACGACACCGGACACGGTGATCGCCGCTTCGTCGGGCGTTTCATCGTTCCCTCCTCAATGCGTTCGAACATCTCGCCCATGCCCCCTTGACAGTATCCGAGGCGAACTTGTAGTTTGCAAGTCTGACGCTTGCGTTTTGCAAGTGAATGGGAGGTGGTGAACTGATGACCCGATTGGAACAGCATCCGACGGTGGTGGCGATCGGCCGCATGCCCCGTCGCCCGAGCGGTCTGGCCCGGCTGGATGCGGCGGAATTGCGCCGGATCTGCCTGGAGGCCGGGGCGGACGACGTGGGGTTCGTCGCGATCGATCGGCCCGAGCTCGACGCCGAGCGATCGGACGTGCTTCGGGTCTATCCGGCGACGAGGACGGTGATCGCCCTCGTCTGCCGGATGACCCCGGAGGCGGTCCGGAGCCCTGCCCGCAACATGGCCAACCAAGAGTTCCACGCCACCGGAGACGAGGTGAACGACACCGCCCGCCGGATTGTCCGCGAACTGGCCGGGCTGGGCGTTCGAGGTCTCAATCCGCCCATGGCCTTCCCGATGGAGATGGACCGCTTCCCCGAGAAGACGTGGTCGCTCTCGCTCAAACCCCTGGCCGTCGCGGCCGGGCTTGGCCAGATGGGCTTGCATCGTAACGTCATCCACCCGCGCTTTGGCAGCTTCATCCTGCTCGGGGCCGTCTTCATCGATACCGAGGTGACCGAGCAGGGCCGGGCGATCGACTACAACCCATGTGTCACCTGCAAGCTCTGCGTCGCGGCCTGCCCGGTCGGAGCGATCTCGTCGGACGGCGCGTTCGACTTCTCCTCCTGCTATTCGCATAACTACCGCGAGTTCATGGGAGGCTTCACCGAGTGGGTCGAGACGGTGGCCGAGAGCGGTAGCGGCAAGGCCTATCGCGCAAAAGTCAGCGATGGTGAAAGCGCCTCGATGTGGCAATCACTCGCCTACGGGCCGAACTACAAGGCGGCCTATTGCCTGGCGGTCTGCCCGGCCGGCGAGGACGTGATCGGCCCCTTCCTGGACGATCGGAGCGGCTTCCTCAACGACATCGTCAAGCCGCTCCAGGCCAAGGAAGAGACGATCTACGTGCAGCCCAACTCGGATGCCGAGGCGTATGTCGCCCGGCGATTCCCCCACAAACGCACGTCCCGGGTCGGGGCGGTCCTGCGGCCGAACTCGGTTGGCTTGTTCATCCGCTTCATGCGCAACGTCTTCCAGCGAGGCCAGTCCAGGGGCCTTGCCGCCACCTACCACTTCCGCTTCACCGGAAACGAGCGGGCCGAGTGCACGGTGATCATCCGCGATCAATCGATCGAGGTCCTCGACGGTTGCGTCGGTCAGCCCGACCTGCGGGTCACGACTGATTCCGCAAGCTGGCTCCGCTTCCTCCGCAAGGAGATCAGCATCGTCTGGCTCCTGCTGACCCTCCGGGTCCGTTTGCGAGGCGATCCGAGACTTCTGATCGCCTTCGGCCGATGTTTCCCCTGATCGATCGAACGTGTCTCGCGGCCCGAACGGGCCGAGGGCGCTCGCGGATCGATCGTCAGCCCGGCGGGGGGCCGTCGGGGAAGTCCGATTTGGTCTCGCGGAGGATCGCCCGGATCTCGTCGCGCAGCTCGGGCGTCAGGTGGTCGAAGTCGGCATCACGTTCCCGGCCCGAGAGGATCGCGTCGAGCCGGTCGTACACAGCCTGTTTGGCCACCGGGGGCAGGGCGTCGAACGCCTCGGAGTAAATCAGGTAGCTCAGTGGGTAGCGGAACAGCCGGGTCTTCAGGTCAAAGTCACGCAGCGATCGCCCTTGCTCGTCCTTCGGGCCGAGGGTGGCAAAGTGCTCCGTAAACCCAGACGTGCCGGTGATCGGTTCCGTCAACCGAGCCTCCTCGACGAACAAAAGCGCTCGTACGAGATCATCGGCCGCCGACTCGACTCGTCGGACCGAGCTGGGGGATCGGTGCTCACTCGACCGGCCAAGCGCCTCGTTCATCGTCTGGTCATAGTGCGCGGCCATGCGCGTCTGGTAGCTGAGTGCGGTGATATGGTTCTGCGTCTGGGTCTGATGCTCCATCACCATTAACGCAACAACATCACTTGTTTTCGCCAGATAAGGCGAGGTGTTGAAGCGATCGGACAGCTCGGTTCGATTCGTCGCGCCGCGGCGGTCCAACTCCTCCGGCCGGTCCCGATCACGGACGAAGGCGTTCCCCATGTGCTCCTGATCGCCGAGGGTTCCGGTCACGTACCAGCCTCCCCAGCGCTCGGCGATTGGGCTGGTGTGGTCGGTCAGGAAGGTCCCGGCGTTGTACACCGGCTGGCCGTCGGGGCTCGGAAAAACCGACCGCACGAGATGCCCCGGCACCCCCTGGGTTCGGGGCGTCGCGTGGCAACTAAGGCAATCGTGCGTCCTCCGCTCGAATTCCGGCAGGCGTGTACGCGCCTGGTCGAGCTGATAAAAGACCGCCCCTTGCTCCGGATCAACCGCTGTGATCTCCAGGAAATCGCTCCCCGGAATCCAACCAATGTACACATCATCGGAAAAGTAGATGGCTCTTGGCGTTCTCGGTGAGATCCGGCTCTGCTGGAAGCTCGTCTTGCTGAACACCAGGGTCTGCGAGGTCGGCGAAACCCCCAACGCCTCCAGGACCGCCGGCAAGTACCCCCGCGTCGCATCATACGACAACCGGACCTCTCCCTCCGCCAGCTTTTCCTGCAACCGGGCGATCGGATCGTCCACCTCAGCCGTCAAGTAATCGATCGGCGAACGCTCGAACCCCAGGTCCTGTCCCTTGGCTGTCCCCATCGCCAGGACCACGGCCACCCCCCACGTCGTTGCCACCAGCCCCGTTTTTCTCCACGCGACCTTGCCCATCGTCACGTCCTCCAGCTCCCAATCACGCTCGGTCTTCGTTCCTTCATCTTGATCGAGCATAATCGATCTGAAATGGGACTTCAATATCCGATTTTGTGGTTTTTGTCGGGTGCTTGTCGAGGAGGGGTGTCGCTGGTCAAACTGGTTCCCTGGCCCGGTCGGAGCGTCCGGTACGAGAGGAGTCCGGCGGCCGGGGAGTGAGGAACCGTCTCGGGTGATCGAAAATCGCCTGATGATGGGACAAGGGAGACGACCCGATGCCGCCGCGATCTCGATCTGTGTTGCGATGGGTTCCGATGGTCTGCCTGCTGCTCGCCGTTCCGGCAGGGGCCGCGGAAACCCTGCGCTGGACGTTTGCCGAGGGAGACACACACTCCTATGAGCTGAACCAGACGACCGTCACCACGGCGATGGTCCAGAATCAGGAAGTCAAGACCACCATCAATCAGACGGTGGACATGGCCTGGAAGGTGGACTCGGTCAATTCGGACGGCTCGGCGCGGGTGGCGCAGACAATCGAGCGAGTGCGGGTGTCGCTCGATTCTCAGTTCGCCAGCTTCGAGTACGACTCTCAGGACGAGGCGGCCGGCGAAGGCCCGGCGGCGATGCTCAAGCCGGTCATCGACGCCCTGGTTGGTGCTCGGGTCGTTCTGGTGATGACCCCCCGGGGCGAGGTCAACGACGTGGAGGTGCCCGACGAGATGATCGAGCGGCTCCGCAACGCCGGCCCCGGCGCCCAGGCCTTGCAGAACCTTGCCTCGGCCGAGGGTATGAAGGGTCTGATTGGCCAGTCCACCTTGATCCTGCCCGAGGAGGGAGTCGAGCCCGGTGCGACCTGGACCCGGAAAGTCGAGCTGCCCACCCCTCAAGGGACCCTCGCCCTGACCAATACCTACAGCCTGGACGAGGCCGAATCCGATGCAACTGCCAAGATCAGTCTGTCCATGAATATCGATGAGTTCAAGGTGGCCCCCGATGCTCCCTTCGAGATGAAGGTCGAGGAACAGAACGGCACAGGCTCCTACACCTTCGATACCGCTGCTGGCCGCCTCAGCGCGTCCGAGGTCAAGCAGGGGCTCCGCGCCGTCATCAGTGTTCAGGGTCAGGAGATCACCTCGATTACCGACTCCAACGCGACCTTTACTCGCACGGGAGACTGATCCGTTCCTCCGGGTTCAACCCCTTGATCTCTGGGGCGACTGGGGCTGCGTTGCGGTTTCCAGTCGCACCGGGGATCACCCCTCCCCACAAACCCTCTCCCCGGACCTGCCGGCCCGCCTACAATCGACGGCATGAACCCCTCCCAAGCCGTCCTTCAGTTGACGCGAGCCGGGCTCTACTGCCCGGCCGGCGACTTCTTCATCGACCCCTGGTCGCCGGTCGATCGAGCCGTGATCACCCATGCGCATGCCGATCATGCCCGTTGGGGATCGCAGCGCTACCTCACCACTCGTGAAGGAGCCGGCGTGCTTCGCGTTCGGGTCGGAGACGAGCCGATCATCGACGCGCTGGACTACGGCCAATCCACCGAGATCAACGGTGTGCGCGTCTCCCTCCACCCGGCTGGCCACATTCTCGGTTCGAGCCAGGTGCGGGTCGAACACAAGGGGCACGTCTGGGTCGTCTCGGGAGATTACAAGGTCGGCCCCGATGCCACCTGCTCCGTCTTCGATCCTGTGCGCTGCCACGTCTTCATCACCGAATCAACCTTCGGCCTGCCCATCTACCGCTGGCCCGATCAGTCCGAGGTGTTCGATGCGATCAACGCCTGGTGGCGCAAGAACGCCGATGAGGGTAAAGTCTGCCTGCTCTACGCCTATGCCCTGGGCAAGGCCCAGCGCTTGCTCTCCGGCCTTGATCCCTCCATCGGCCCCATTTTCTGCCACGGTGCGGTCGAAAAGCTGAACACCGCCTACCGCGAGGGGGGCGTCCCCCTGCCGCCGACCCAGTACGCCGGCCATGCCTCGAACCGAAGCGCCTGGGCTCGGGGGATCGTTATCGCCCCCCCCTCGGCCCACGGAACCCCCTGGTCGCGCAAGTTCAGCCCCTCCTCCTCGGCCTTCGCCTCCGGCTGGATGGCCATCCGGGGCACCCGTCGCCGCCGCGCCGTCGATCGCGGCTTCATCCTCTCCGACCACGCCGACTGGCCCGGCCTGCTCGGCGCCATCGACGCCACCGGGGCCGACACCGTCTGGGCCACGCATGGCTATTCCGCCGTCCTCGTCCGCTGGCTCCGCGAGTACGGCAAAGACGCCGAGGTCGTTGCCACGCGATTCGTCGGAGAGGAGGGCATTGACGCTGAAGAATCGGAGCTCGCCGAAGTGGGTGATGTCGACTCCGGAGAGACGTAAGCGATCATCGCCAATGGTTCAGAACATGAATCTGATTCGGGATCATCACGCCCGAGGATTCCAGTTTGGTCATCGCGGACGTGATGCCTGCGTCGGTCAAATTGTTGCGAGGATCATTGTCGAACCGCACGACAAGAATACCGGGATGGCTTCCCCCGACAGCGAGAACGAGGTCGTGGAGATCGGCAAAGTCTTCGTGATCTCGCGTGAGAACCAGGCGGCCTTCGGTGACAGCCCAGGCCAGGAGCCTGGCATCGGACACCGATCGTAAGCCAGCCTCTGCGGCCAGCAGCACGTCGTGACCTGCTGCCGTGAGTCGTGTGGCAAGTCGACGGCTGCCCATGTTCTCGTCAACCAGAATGATCATGACCGAGATGGGCGATCCAGGCCCCTGGCATGCACATCGGCCGCTTCGCGGTTCCGTTCAGCCTCGATCAATGGGAGATGATGGTTCGCATACTCAAGTGCTTCTCGAACCGCTTCGATTGGCACGTCGAATTCGTCGGCGAATTCCTCGGGGGTGTAAGGGTCGGGGCCGTGGACGGCCTCGAACACAATCGCGGCGCGGATCCGTCGCCCCTTGAGGAAAAGCTGGCGGTAATTCGAGCCGGGTCTCGGCTCAAGGTACTGGTACTGAGTAACAGTTGTCATGGCCATCGTATTGCTCCCGATCACCGAAGACCATTGTGTGTGTTCGTTCCTCAAGCAGATCAAAGATCAATGTCCCGCGCCGAGTACGCTTCTTCCATGATGAACTTGATTGCAGACCTTCACGATCCAGCACGCTCTTGCCGATCCCGTTCCCAGACTTCTCGCTCAAGTTCATCCCAATCTTCGCGAGTCATTGGGGTTGCCGGGCCGTTTTCAAGCGCCTCGATGAGCTTCGCATCGATCCCGGCCTTCGCCTGACGGAGTTGGGCCTCTCGGACGAGGGCCAGGGGGTACTCACCGGCCGAGGCACAACCCTGCTCTGCTGCCTGGGCTTCGATGAATAACCTTATCTCATTGGGCAAGAGAGATCGTAATCGTTGACATGCTTGGTTCCGTTTCGGCGAAGCGGGAATTGATCTCATGGCGGTCCCGCTGATCCGGACAGCGGTCGGTTCTCCTCGGATCGAGAATGAATCGATCTCGTGAGGGTGATCAGTCCGACCGCCGAGGCGAGGACGACCCCGATCACTCCGTGGCCGACTCGGAGAAATTGCTCGCGGTGTTTCGTGCGGAACTCCGTCTCACACGCAACGCAGGAGCAGTATTCGAAGCGAAGCGTTTGCGACGCCAGAAAAGCGTCGTCATACGTTGCGTCGTGAAGTGTCGTCAACCATCGGCTCGTCGGGAGGTCGGGGGTGAGCGAGGCGTGGGGGCCTTCGAGTCCGGCACCGAGGCCCAGGCCAAGGTAGCCCCAGCCGGATATCGCGGCCGCCGTCATGAACCGACGTCCACTCTTGCGAAGCACGAACGCCCCGAGGATGGCCGCCGCGTAGAGCCCGAGCAGGAGCGTGAAGATCGGATCGAGCCAGCCCCCGGCCCCGGGACGCAACAATGCGACGACAATCCCGGTGAGCAGCACGAGCATCAGGAGCCTGGAGATGATGGAAGAACGCATCGTCATCGTCGTCGAGAGCTGCGTGAGGTCGGGTCGCTAGATATCAATATCCCGCGCCGAGTACGCTTCTTCCATGATGAACTTGAACCGGGCCTCCGGCTCCTTGCCCATCAGGTCAGAGACGGTGTGATCGGTGTACGGCCGGTCTTCGTCGGGGATCGAAACACGGAGCAGGCGGCGACGGCTCGGGTCGAGGGTGGTTTCAAAGAGAAGCTTGGCCGGCATCTCGCCCAGCCCCTTGAAGCGGGTGATCGTGGGCTTGGCGTTCTTGGGGAGCTTGTTCAGGATCGCGTCACGTTCGCGGTCGTCGGCGGCCCAGTAGTTTTCCTTGCCGTAAGTCACCTTGTAGAGCGGTGGGCAGGCCAGGTAAACCCGCCCGGCGTCCATCAGGTCCGGCAGGTGCCGATAAAAGAACGTGAGCAACAAGGTGGCGATGTGATGCCCGTCGCTGTCGGCATCGGTCAGGAGGATAATCTTGCCGTAGCGCAGACGGGCCGGGTCGTAATGCTCGTCGATCCCGCAGCCGAGCGCACTGACCAGGTCGGTCAGCTCCTTGTTTTCGAGCAGTTTCCCCTTCGTCGCTTGCTCGGCGTTCAGAACCTTGCCGCGTAAGGGGAGAATCGCCTGGATGTGCCGGTCGCGCCCTTGCTTGGCCGAGCCACCGGCAGAGTCCCCCTCGACGATGAACAACTCGGAGCGCTCGGGATCGGTACTGTCACAATCGTGCAGCTTGCCGGGAAGATTGAGGCGGTTGCTGATCGCCGTCTTCCGTCGCACCTGGCTGGCGGCGGCCCGACTGGCCTCGCGAGCCTTGGCCGACTGGATCACGCGATGAACAATCGCGTCGGCGATGCTCTTGTTCTTGATCAGGAAGTCTTCGAGCCGGGGACGCACCATCGAATCGACGAGTGCGCGAACCTCAGGGTTGTTCAGGCGTCCCTTCGTCTGCCCCTGGAACTGCGGCTCGCGAACGCAGACGGAGAGAATCGCCGTCAGGCCCTCGCGGATGTCCTCGGCCTTGATCTCCGGCCCCTTTTTCGCCAGTTCGTGGTCCTTGATGAACTTCTGCACGGCCGCCCGCACCGCTTCCCGAAGGCCCGACTCGTGCGTACCGCCGTCTCGGGTGGGAATCGTATTCACGAACGAGCGAATGTCTTCATCCGTCGCCTCGGTCCAGGCCAGGGCGACTTCCAGGCGCAGGTCGTCTTCCTCGCGTTCCAGCACGAAGGGAGAGGAGGCGACTCGCACATCGTCGCGGCCCTTGTTCACCGCGTCGAGGAAGTCGCTCACGCCGCCGTCGTGGCGGTACTCGACCGAGGTCCCCGCCCGCTCGTCGACGAACTGGATCGAGAGCCCCTTGTTCAAATACGTTTTGACTTCCAGACGCTCGGCGATCAGGTTCGGATCGTAGATCGCATCCACGAAGATTTCCGGGTCCGGCGTGAAGCTGACGGTCGTGCCCGACCCCCGAGCCGGTTCCCCCTTTTCGACGTTCCCCAGCGACTTGCCCCGCGTGTAGCGCTGGGTCCAGACGTGACCGTCACGCTTGACCTGCACCTCCAGGCGTTCGCTCAATGCGTTGACCACGCTCGCCCCCACCCCGTGGAGGCCGCCGGCCACCTTGTAGGCGTCGTTGTCGAACTTGCCGCCAGCGTGAAGGGTAGTGAAGATCACCTCGAGCGCACTTTTTCCGGTCTTTGCATGAACATCAATCGGAATCCCTCGCCCGTTGTCCGACACTGAGCAGGTCTTGCCGTTCTTCGACAGGGTCACGACGATCCGCGTTGCGTGGCCGTTCATCACCTCGTCGATCGCGTTATCGACGATCTCCCAGAGCAAATGATGCAGGCCCGCCTTGTCCACTCCGCCAATGTACATGCCCGGCCGTCTCCGGACGGCTTCGAGCCCCTCCAGAACGGTGATCGATTCGGCGTTATAGGTTCCAACGGCCATCGGCTTCGATCCTTCTCGGGTCGGGACAGGTCAGCGGTCGATTTCGGGGTCGAGGGGGTGGAACATCGCGGCCCGACGTTCCTGCAGGGTCCGTTCTCCCAACCATCGCCGCGGGTTGCCGCACATCCAGCACGAACAGGAGGCGAGGTGGTCGTGATCCTTCCGGGCGAAACGATCGCGATCCTTGGTGTCCAAGTCCATGAACATCGTGGAGCGTCGAGCCCAGGCGATCATCCGCGTTCGGTGATGCCTTCGGACGCCTCGCTTTGGTGGCACCGTCGCTGGCTCCGTCGGGTTCGAATCCTCGCTCATTGGTCAGAGTCTCCCACCCACTCACGAACGCTCCTGATCCACCTGATCCATCGGCGGCACCGGGGTTGCTTCGGGCAAGACAACCTCCGTGATCGACCCGCGCTGCATGATCGCGTATCCCTTACCGCCTCGACTGGTGACGGGATACTTCGACGCCCGCAGCGATTGCACCGCTCCTCGGCTGGTGCGGACCTCCAGGCCGTCTCCCTTCGCTCCGGCCAGGGTGAAGCCGAGCACGCGGTCCTTGGCATCAAGCCGGATGGCGCTCACCCCCTTGGCTACCCCGGAAACCACGTTCGCCTCATCGACCGGGAAGACCAAAATGCGGGCCGATCGCGTGACGAGGCAGACATTCTCCGATCCGTCCGACGCCTCGACCCCGATCACCGCATCATCCGGGTAGCTCGCATCGAGCCGAACAATCCCGCGCCCCTTCTTGGTCGAGACGGGAGCCACGTAACTGAGCGAGAACCGCAACGTCTTTCCCCCGGCCGTCACCGCCACGCCATACGGCGGCGGAGCGGTCTTGCCGTCGCCGTTGCTTGAGCCGTGGCCGTCGCCGTTGCTGCCCGGCTGCAGGTCGGCATCAAGATAACCCTGCCGCGCCTTGCCGTTCTTCGACGTCGGGGCCTTGGGCGAGGGCAGGCACCTCGGGTCGTGACAGACGACGCCGACGATCGACTCCTGATCCTCAAAGGCAAATTGCCGCTGGATCGGCTCGCCGTGGCCGGTGGTCATCACGATGTCGTTGACCCGGAGCGTGTAGGCCACGCCTCGGGTCGTGAAGATCGTCATTGTCTGCCGCGCCCGGCAGCGGAAGACCCAGCCCACGCGGTCCTCATCTCTCACGCGGATGCTCGCCACGTCGGTAAACGACTTCTGCCGCTTCACCCAGCCGTCTCGGGTGACGATCACCCAGGCGTCCTCGTCAACAATGTAATCTTCCTCGCGGAACTCGACCGTCTCGACCGGCCCCTCAATCATCGTCCGGCGCGGGTCGCCATACTTCCGGGAAATCGCCTTCAGTTCTTCCCGGATCAACCCCCAGCGGGCCGGCTCATCGGCCAGCAAGGCCTGCAGCTCGGCGGCTCGGACACGTCGGTCGGCGAGCTCATCAAGGATGTCCTGAATTTCCAGCTTGCCCAGGCGATAGAGCTTCGTCTCCAGCACCGCGTCGGCCTGAAGCTCCGAGAGGTCGAACCGCTCGATCAGCTTCGGCGCGGCGTCGGCCTTGCCGTCGCTGGCCCGGATGATGGCGATGGCCTCATCCAGGTTGTTGAAGACGATCGCAAAGCCTTCCAGGATGTGAATGCGTCGCAAGACCGCGTCCAGCTCGTGCTGAAGCCGGCGAGTCACGACCTGCATCCGGAAGTCGAGGAAGTGGACCAGAATCGACTTCAAATCGAGCCGGGCTGGTACGGCCACCTCGGCCTCGGCGGCCGGCTGCAGGCAGGTCAGGTTGACGTTGAAGTTGTTCTGCAGCGGCGTGTTCTTGAACAGGTACGCGAGGGCCGCATCGGCGTTCGCGCCGGGCTTCAGGTCCAGGACGATCCGGATGTCATCCGTGCTCAGGTCCTTCACGTTCGTCAGTTGCGGCACCTGCCCCCGGCCAATCAGGTCGCCGATCCGCAGGACGAGAGGGTCTTTTTCGACCCCGTACGGAATCGACGTGATCACGATCCGGTTCGGGTTCTTCGGATCGGTTTCGTACGTCCCTCGCAGCTTGATCGTCCCCTGGCCGGTGGCGTAGATCTGCCGGATCTCGTCGCCGCTGTTCAAAATCACGCCACCGGTCGGGAAGTCCGGCCCTTGAATGTGCTTGAGCAGCTTCTCGACCGGCACGTCGCGATCCTTGTCGAGCAGCGCGATCAGCGCGTTGCAGACCTCCTTCAGGTTGTGCGGCGGGATATTGGTCGCCATGCCAACGGCAATCCCCGACGCCCCGTTGACCAGCAGGTTCGGAATCTGCGCGGGCAGGACGATCGGCTCATCGGCCGTCGAGGCGTAGTTCGGCCGGAAATCGACCGTTCCCTCGCGCAGCTCACTCAGCAGCTCGGTGGCGATCGGCATCAAGCGGCATTCGGTGTACCGCATCGCGGCCGGAGGGTCGCCGTCGATCGAGCCGAAGTTGCCGTAGCCTTCAATCAACGGATACCGCAGGCTGAACGATTGCGCCATCCGCACCTGGGCGTCGTAAATCGACTGGTCGCCGTGCGGGTGATAGCTCTTCATCACCTCGCCCACGACGGCCGCACTCTTGACGTACCGGCTGTCGCTCGAAACCCGCAGATCGGCCCACATTGCGTACAAAATGCGCCGTTGCACCGGCTTCAGGCCGTCGCGCACGTCGGGCAAGGCCCGCGACGTGATCACGCTCAGGGCGTAATTCAGGTACCGTTCCCTGGTCGCCTCGGCCAGGGGAACCACCTCGATCACCTCGTTGCGCCCGGCTCCGTCGCCCTGGGCCCCTCGATTCGATTGCCGTTTTCGGGCCATATCCGCCTCGTGCTCAGACGATCGGGCACGCCCGGCCCGTTCAGTCCCTCCGTTCATCGCGTACTTTACGATAATACGATCGGTCGAACAGTGCAATCGGGTTGAGTGTACAAAATCATCGTAATGCTCGCCGCGACCTCCTCAACAGGAGCGTGACCAGCCGCACAGCCATCGGGGAGCTCGTCGCCTTCGACCTCCCCGACGACGCGTTCAGGACGTTCACCCCTCCCACCGACACGGCCGTCCCGCCCCCGCGTTCCCCAGGGGCTCGATCGGGTCAGAACGGCCTTCGATCGGTGTGTAACCTGTTGCTTTGGAACAGGTTATCGCCCGTGGCGAAGCCAGGCTCGCAACGCCAGCCCGAGGGATCGGGGGTCCGCAGGGAGGGTCGGCTGACCTGATCGTGCGATCCAATCACTCAGTGCGGGGCGTCCCCACGACGGGCGTTGGGGCACGCGCAACAGCGTCGATTGCATGGCCGGCGTGGCGTCTGCCGGGGCCGCCCGACGCGCGAGCCAGGCCGCCAGGGCCGGACTCGGTCGCGGCGGAGCAGGGGCGTTCGCCCGCACGGGCGACGGCGTCCTCTGGAAATGCGGCAACGGGACCATCCGGCCCGAACGGTTCGCCCCGGCGAGGATCTCCCGCCCGAACGCGACGACGTGATCTCCCCCAGCCTGCCCGTCGCCGTCGCCGTCGAGCAGGTTGCCGGTCGTGTCCCGAACTCCCGCCGGGCCGCCGTCGACGACCAGCACGTGCCGGGCATGCAGGGGCAGGGGAGTCATCGTCTGCAGGGTGACGGTCCGGTTCGCCGGTTCGTAGCGGGCGTCTCGGATCGGGATGACGCGATCATCGGCCGTCTGGGCCTGGCCGTCGCGTCCGGGGTGGATGAGGCGATAGGCCGACCGATTCTCGGCGCTGGCCGCGTCAAGTGCCTGGTCGAAGCTCAGCACCAGGAGGGTCGGCTGAGCGTGGAACCCATAACGTTGCAGGTTGACGACTGTTGCCGGCGGCGTACCGTCTCCGTCGACGCGGACCATCAGCCCCCCCTCCGGGCCGATCTCGACCGAGGCCTCCTGGCCGGGCGCAAGCCCTTCGACACTCACCTCGCGGAACGCACCCTGGATCCCTTCGCTGACCAGGAAGGTGAAGCTTTCCCCGTCCTGGGGCACATAACCGTCGAGGAAAACAAGTCGCAAAGTGCCGTCGATCACGGCGTTGCCGGTCACGACGAGCTGGTCGTACTGCGTCCCGGCCTCCGGCCCTGCGACCTCGATCTCCAGCGTCCCCTCGGGCCCCTGGGTGTAGTTCCCCTCGATCCTGAGCACGCCGGGGGAGCTGCCGGGTCGGACGGTACCGGCGAAGTTGTCGACGCCGCTCCCCTCGACCGACGGGTCGGGGCCGATCAGCGTGCCGTCCCCTTCCAGCACCCCCTGGCTATTGATCCGCAGGCGACCCAGCGTGAGCTCCTGGCCCGGACCGACGATGGCGGCGCCGCCGCGGAAGTCGAGCACGCCGTCGTCGTTGACATCCAGGACCGACAGGCCGGGCTGGAAATTGGGGGGCTGCACCGCAAGGATCCCGCCGTTCCGCAAGACGATCCGTCCGGTCCCCTCGCCCTCGAGGCCGTAATTGATCAGCTTGCCCACCCGCACGGTCGGCGCGACGACCTGGGTATTCTCCTCGCCCGAACTGATCCGGTCGATCACCAGCAGGGGCGTCGCCGGCTCCCCCTCGCGGCCGGTGACGTTCACGGTTTCCGCGAAGACCGAGCCTCCCCGCTGGACCCGCAATTCGCCCCCATCCTGAACGAGGATGGGCGAGAACTCGTCCGGGTCGTCCATCGTGATCTCGGACGATCCGCCCTGGACGATTACCCGGCCCATGTTGGCGCCCTCGATCAAATCGCCGATGACGAGCATGAACGGCCCGTGGAGGCGCCCACCGTTCTCGATCAGGATCTCACCGTTGCCCTGCTCTCCCACGCGGATCACGTGCGGTCCCGAGAAGAGGCCGCCGCCATTGACGTGGATCCGACTGCCGAAGCTGCCCCGGGCGGCGGGCGCGCCAACCTTGAGGATCTCCTTGAGGATGTCGACGTCGTCGTCGCCAACGCTGTCGGTGGGATCACCCACCTGGAGTGCCGCGAGTTCCTCGATCGTGACCGTCGTCCCCTCGACCCCGCCGACGCTCAACTCCTCCTCGACCTCCCACTCGCCGCCCGACCGCAGCGTGACCGTGGCCACCTGGCCATTCACGGCGCCGACTTGACTCCTGATGGAGCTGACGTAGCCGAAATCCTCGACCAGCAGGCTCGCCGCGCCTCCGGTCGCCCCGAAGTTGAGCGTGCCGAAGCCGACGCCGAACGGGCCGAGGTCGTTGACCTCCAGCGTGGAGCGCAGTTCGTCGTCGAAGATCGCCGGGTCAGGGTCATAAAAGCCGCGAACGACGATCGACCCCGTGCCTGCGCCGACCCCCACGCCCAGCAGCTCGGTCAGGACCACGCGCCCCCCGTCCTCGATCCGCAGCTCGCCCCGCGCCGCGGGGTTGTTGCTCACCCCGACCCCGCCGAGGCCGCCCCCGACCCACGTCAAGGTCGAGGGGGTGCGGCTCGCGACGTCGACGCCGCGGACGATGACGACCCCGCGCGAGCCCTCCTCGCCGATGGCGAACCGGGTGCTCAGGAAGTCGTTGGCGTCGAGGTCGGGGAAATGGGACGCATCGATCTCGACCCTCGCCCCGTCCTCGATCGTCAGCGTGCCGTCGCTGGTCCGCCCGACGGTGAGGAGGGCCACCTCGACCACGGTCTCGGGCCCCTTGACGTTCATCGTGCCGGGGGCGCCGTTGGTGGCGTTGCCGATCAGGATCTCGGTGGCGTTGACGAAGGCCTTCTCCTCGACGTTCAGCTCGCCCTCCCCCCCGCCGCCGACGACGAGCAGGCCATCGACCTGGAAGATCGACGTCTCGCCCGTGAGGGTCGCCTCCGACGCCGCGCCCAGGCCGATTGTGGCGAAGTTGCTCGACACCGAGCCGTCCTGGAGGACGAACCAGCCGTTGTCGACCACGACGCCGGGCTTCGTCTCGTCGGTCGACTGGGCGCGCAGCAACGACTCCACGAACGTCACGATCCCCGTCGGCACGGGCGACGACGGCTCGCCGCCGAGGACGACCCGCTCCACGAAGTGGTCGCCGACCTGCACCGTGTACGCGGCGGGGACCTGGAAGTAGGCCACGTCCAGGATCCCCGGCACCGCGTTGCGGTCCCAGTTGGCCGGCTCGTCGAAGCTCCCCCCGGCGTCGTTGACCCAGCGGAAGGCCCTCGGGTCGTCGACGGCGATCGTGATCGTCTCCGAGTCGGTCAGGCCCTCGTCGTCGGTCACGACGACCGTGACGGGGAAGTCGCCCGCCACGGCCGGTGACCACCGGAACAGCCCGGTGTTCGGGTCGATCACCATGCCCTCAACGGCGTCGGTGCCCAGGCTGTAGGTGAGGGTCGAACCCGGCGCCCCGGTCGCCGTGGCGAAGAATTCGAGCGTCTCCCCCACCTCGACGGCCTGCCCGCCGATCGGGTCGAGGACGGGCGGCTGCACCGGGTCGATCTCCATCGTAAACCGGCCCGATGTGCCGTAGGGGCTGCCGAGAATGAAGGCATTCAGGCTGATGTAGAGGTTGTATTCTCCGGGCGCCAGCTCGGTGGTTTCCTCGAAGCTGCGGAGGAAACCGTCCGTCGCGATGAGCAGAATGTCAAATTCCTCGGTGACGGGGTCGTAGCCCCCCCGGAAGTTCATCAGGCTGCTGTTGGGCCCCACCTCTCCAATGATCCTGGCACGGACGGGCGCGCTCACCTCGAAGGAGACCGAGATGCTGGCGTCCATGCGGGCGTCGGTGATCCCCGGGGGGTTGCGCAGCCCACCGGCGACCGACAGCTCGACCTCGAACGCCTCGGGGTTCCCGGCCGCATCGAGCGTCGGGATCACGCGGACCGAACCGGAAGCATCCCCCGTGAGGATGATTGAGCGATCGATGTTCGCCTGGAAATCGAGGTCCACCGGGGCTGTCAGGCCCATCAGAGACAGCACGTCACGATCGACGGGCCCACTGGGCCCCCTGGCCGAGTACCGAAAATTGTCGAGGGAAGTGCCGATCTCCGTGATCGACACCGCCAGCAGTTCCCGGGCTTCCAGGAATTCCAGCATGCCCGCGATCGGCTTCCGCCGTGGTCGGCCCTGACGCCTGCGTGGGGCGAGGGGAGCCCATGTGCCCGGGAATCGACGAATGCTGGTCATGGTCGCTCCTTTTGAGCATATCTTCGCTCCCGGCCCTCCCGGCGCGAAGCGAGCGGTCTTGAGAGGTGTGCCGTCACGAACAACCGCGAGGTGGCAGGAGTTACGGGATGGGCTGGACCATCTCGGACGACCTCTGATGTCCCCGACGGGCGCCCGTGCTCTCGACCGAGACGCGACACCGTGGCGGGAGACGGACGGGGAAACGAAGACCTCGTTCTCGGCCACCGGATTCAGAAACCTCGGATTCCCGGCCTCACGCGAGCGGATCCTCGAACGCAAGTGGGCCATCCGGTCTCCGCTCCGGACCGTTCCGATTCCTCGGCCGCCTCACCCCGGCCCGGCTCCTCGCCACGCAAAGCCTGCTCCCGGGCGGACGCAGGCCCGCTCCGTCTGGGGTGGGTTCCACATATTCAGCTCATGAGCATGACATTGGTTTCGGACCCTTGCCACTCAAAAACTCACATTATCTTGAAAACGAACGGTTGATGAATGCGTCATGCGAGCATTTTGGGCCGATCATGACCTGTCTAACAAGATCGCTCCGCCCCAGGCGCCGGGCGGCCCGAACGGGTCGAAAACCCTGGAAATCCCCGCCAACTCCGCCCGATCTGGCGATTGCAACCCGGTTCGCCACCGTCCGAGCGTGCCAGGGAAGACGAGTTCCGGGCTCGAAGACCCCCCCTCCTACGACCACCGCGCCGCCCGGCCCGTGATGAACGGAGGCAACACGATGGTCCTGAACGCGACGCCCTGACCATCGGCTACAATGACTCGGCCCTGGGATGGCCTCGGTTCTTCGACGTTCTCGGACGGGATCCCTCCATGAAAGCCTTCGCCGACCTCTACTCGGCGCTCGACGAGACGACCAGGACCACCGCCAAGGTCGATGCCCTCGTCGCCTATTTCGCCCAGGCCGACCCTCGCGATGCCGCCTGGGCCGTCTCGTTCCTCATCGGCCGCAAGCCCCGCCAGGCGGTTCCGGCAAAGAAGATGCGCGAGTGGGCCGCGATCGAGGCGGGGATCCCCGACTGGCTGCTCAGCGAGTGCTACGACGCCGTCGGCGATGCCGCCGAGACGATCGCGCTGTTGCTGCCACCCCCCGATCGCTCCAGCGACCGTCCCCTGGCCGACTGGGTCGAATCCGTCCTGCTCCCACTCCGCGACCACGACGAGGACACCCAGCGGCAAATCCTTCTCGATGCCTGGCGGGCGATGGACCATTCCCAGCGCTTCGTCTGGAACAAGCTCATCAGCGGGGCCTTCCGCGTCGGTGTCTCCGCGCAACTGGTCACGAGAGCGCTGGCGAAGCTCGGCAAACTCGAACCCGGCACCGTCGCCCACCGCCTGATGGGCGACTGGACCCCCTCGGCCGACTTCTTCCGATCCCTCCTCGACCCCGACGCCTCCGACACCGACCTCAGCCGACCGTACCCGTTTTGCCTCGCCCACCCGATCGACGAGGCCGGGCAGGGGGGCCCGGCCAGCCTGGGCGACCCCGCCGACTGGCAAAGCGAGTGGAAGTGGGACGGCATCCGCTGCCAGCTCATCCAGCGATCAGGAGAGACCTTCCTCTGGACCCGAGGCGAGGAACTCGTCACCGACCGCTACCCCGAGCTGGCCGGCCTCGGGCCGATGCTCCCCGACGGCACCGTGATCGACGGTGAGATCCTTGTCTACCGCGACGAGGCCGTGCAGCCCTTCGCCCAGCTCCAGCGGCGGATCGGCCGCAAGACGGTCGGCAAGACGCTCTTGAAGGACGTCCCGGTTGCGCTGTTTGCCTTCGACCTGCTCGAAGACGGCGGCGTGGACGTGCGGTCGCATCCCCTCCGCGCCCGCCGCGCCCGACTGGCCGAACTCGTCGCCGAGGCGAACGTCCCCCATCGCCTAATCCTCTCGCCGACGGTCCAGGGGGATTCCTGGGCCGCCCTGGCCGAGGCCCGCGCCACCAGCCGAGACCGCCTGGCCGAGGGCCTGATGCTCAAGCGGCTCGACTCGATCTACCAGGTCGGCCGCGTCCGGGGCGACTGGTGGAAGTGGAAGATCGCGCCGATGACCGTCGATGCCGTGCTCACCTCCGCCCGTCGCGGCTCGGGCAAGCGGGCCAGTCTTTACACCGATTACACCTTCAGCGTCTGGAATGAGGACGGCGTGCTCGTCCCTTTCGCCCAGGCCTATTCCGGCCTGACCGACGAGGAGATCCGCCGCGTCGATGCCTGGATTCGCCGCCACATGGTCGAATCGTTCGGCCCGGTCCGCACCGTGACTCCCGAACTCGTATTCGAACTCGGCTTCGAGGGCATTCAACGCTCAACCCGTCACAAATCCGGCATCGCCGTCCGCTTCCCTCGCATTCTCCGCTGGCGGACCGACAAGCACGCCGCCGACGCCGATCGCCTCGAAACCATTCGCGCCTTGCTTCCTCCGAGCTCCTGATGCGACGATGGCAGCGCGGGTTCGTCGATTGACCCTTTTGTTTTGAGCTAAGATGCTTTCCAAAAGGCAGGGCAATCCCCGAACCTGATCACGTCCGATCGTTTCTGAGCTCGAAACGGGCCGTCTTCCAGGGCCCATCATTTGCATCGCACGACTCGCCGGGGGGCATCTCGACCATCGAGCCGAACGAACGAACGAGCGATCAATCGATCGATCGACCTCGGCCCGGATCGTCAAACCCCCCCGGTCTGTTGTGGTCCCCGGTGTCACTCCGGGGCGTGCCATGCTCCTCCGCGAGAGGGAATTTCCCATGCCCCCGCGCAAGAAACCATCACCAGGAAGCCGTCGAGGCGGCCGGCGTCCGTCGGATGGCCTGGTCGATCCGAGAGACGTCTTCACCCCGGGCTCCTCCTCCGGTCGATCAGGACCGCGCAACAGCCGAAAGGCGATGCAGCTCTGCTCACAGGTTCAGCGAACCGTCGAGCAGGTCATTCTCGGCGATCTCGATGACGAGGTGCTCCGCAACCTCTGCGTCCTGGCCGTCGAGCCCGCCCCCGACGAATCACGGTTGCTCGTCACGGTCGGTCCGTTCGCCTCGAACGTCGAGATCAACCCGATCCAGGTAATGGAGCACCTTGGCCTCGCCTCGGCTCACATCCGATCCGAGGTCGCCGCCGCCATCACCCGACGCAAGGTGCCGACCCTCGTCTATCAGGTCGCCCGGCCCGGCTCGATGGATGCTCCGCCCCCCGGTGAGGCACCCGCCTCGTCACCGTGAGGTCTCCGGGGAGGCCGGGGACGTGTTTATCCCGGCCTCCCTTCACCCTGCCGCCGCGGTCCGTATTGGTCGGTGGGGCGAGCGTGCTCGGATCGTTCCGTCAGTGCCGAACATCCTCCGCCGATCGCCCCACAAGGTCCTTCGGCAGGGCGATCCGATGGTCCGGCGGCGCGGTCTTCGACTCGCGCCGAAACCTCGCATGCAGCGATTCCCAGTCGACCACCAGTTGCCCGCCGCCGTTCTGATGCTGGCTGGCCCACGAGGCCAGCAGATCGAGGCAGGCGTGGTCGATGTACGACAGGTCTTGCAGATCGACGTGCAGCTCTGCGTTGCGGGGTACCCGTTCCAGTTCGGCGGCCAGTTTCGGCAGTCGGATAAACGTGGCGGCCCCGTCGAGCGACAGCACGGCCTTCGCGCCCCCTTCGCGGATGTCGAGCTTCGTGTCCAGGCGAGAGAACGTGTACAGCAGCTTCAGGCCGGAGAGCAGGATCCCCACGATGACCCCCGTCAGCAGGTCCGTCAGGACGATCATCACGACCGTCGCCACATAAATTCCCACCTCGCTCAAGCCGTACTGCCGAAGGCTCCGAATCGCCCCCAGGTCGACCAGCCGGTAGCCGATATACACAAGCATCGCCGCCAGGCTGGCCGTCGGGATCAGGCGGAGCAACCCCGCCAGTCCGACGACGAACACCAGCAACCAGAGCCCGTGCAAGATCGCTGACAACCGAGTCTTGCCCCCGGCCTGAATGTTGGCCGAGCTTCGGACGATCACCCCCGTCATCGGTAACGCCCCGAGCAGGCCGCACACCATGTTGCCCACCCCCTGCGCCGTCAGCTCGCGGTCGTAGCGGGTCCGAGGCCCCGGGTGCATCTGGTCCACCGCCGTGGCGCAGAGCAACGTCTCGGCACTGGCGATCGCCGCGATTACCAGGGCCGTCGAGATCAAGGCCGACCACGGCGCATCGCTCAGCACGTTCCAGTTCGGCAGCCTCACGCCGTCGAGCAGGTTCGTCGGCACCTCGACATACAGTACCGGCAACTCGAGGATCGTCGTCAAGGTCGTCACCACTACGATCGCCAGCAGTGTTGCCGGAACCACCTTCCACCGTTTCGGGGCCAGGCCGTCCCAGAGCACGATGATCAGGATCGTCAACACGCCGACCCCCGCCGCCAGGTTGTGGCTCTTCAGGCTGGCGATCAGCGTGCTGATCGCATCGACCGCCGCTTTCTGACTCGCCAATGCGTCGTACTCGTTGCCCAGCCGCAGGTCGTCAGCCGCCTCGTTCGAGCGTCGGACGGCCTCGGCCGCGGCTCGCTCGACGGCATCCATCTGGTCTCGGTCGCCGTCCAGCGTTTCCAGGCGATGCAGCACCGGCAAGAGCGCGTCAAGCTCCTTGACGATCGCCTCCTGATCGCCGAGCAGCTCGCGCAAGGCAGCGATCTCGGCGGCGTGCCGTTCGGGCGATTCGGCCTTCCACTGGTCAATGGTGGCGTGGTCGGGCAGGCGCTCCGCGGTCTGTTCCCAGAGGCTTTCCTGCTGGCGGTGCAGCTCGCCGATCCGCCGCAGTTGCTCCGTCTTGAAGGCCCGTTCCTCCTCCGATCCCAGGTCGGGCCGGGCCATGCCCTTCTCGATCGCCTCCGGAATGGTCAGCAGGTTCGCAATCCCGCTGCTCTTCGGCGCGTCGTCGACCATCACGTGAAACTGGCTGGCGAAGATCAAGATGCCGATGCCCGCCAGCATCCCCTTGATCACCGCCGGAGAGACCGCCCGGAACCACTGCCCGAACCGCATGATTCCCGCCACCAGCTGCACCGCGCCGGCGATCAGGACCAGCAGGCCGAGCATCTCCAGACCATGATGCTGGATCGCCTCGTAGACGATCACCGTCAGCCCCGCCGCCGGCCCGCTGACCTGCAACGGCGACCCGGCCAGCATGCCCACCACCAAGCCCCCCACAATCCCCGTAATCAGGCCCGACGCGACGGGAGCCCCCGACGCGATCGCAATCCCCATGCACAGCGGCAAGGCCACGAGGAAGACCACCACCGAGGCCAGCAGATCGCTCCCCAGTTCCTTGCGGCGATTCGGGCGGGAAGACGACGCAGAGGGTGAAGATTGGTTCATCAGTGCTCAGTCTCGACTCAGCGTGACGGTTCGGACACCGCGACGTTCCCTCTCACGCGCGTTGGTTCGCCTGAACACGCCCGGCAACCGTGGAAAGGAACGAAGGTCACGAGCAACAATGCCCCTGAGTCTTTGGGGGGGTGTCTCGATCCTCCCAAGAACTTTCGATGCAAGCAAGGCTTTATTCGACGCTCCTCGCCGATCCCCCCCGCGCGACGAGGCCCGCCCCCATCTTCACCCCTCGGCGTCTCTTCCTCGCTTCGGAGCCGGGCGGGCAAAGGAGATTTTTGAGCCATCATTGTGCATGTGTTCGCGCCTATCGCAACGCAACGTGCGCCGGTCCCCGATTTCATCGGCTCGTCGTCTCTGCCCTGATCCCGAGCCGCTCGGCACGACCCAGCCCATCGACTTTCTCAACCCGCAACCCTTAGAATGATCTTGATGAGGGATGGAATCGCCTCGATCTCGATCGCGCGTCACCAGGATCACGTCACCAGGTGCCCCGCACGACCGATCTGCCCCTCGGACCGACCGGAGGATTGACCCATGCGCCGGCTCCTCGTTCTGCCGTTCTGCGTCGTGATGGTCAGTTCGGCCTCGGCACAGAGCTTCGCCCCGGCTCAGTCCCGATCCGCCGAGCCTCCCCCGCAACAGGCCCGGGTCGCTCCCCTCGGAACCCGGACCGGCGATCCGATGCAACTCAACACGAACCTCCTGAACAGCGGCATGCCCGTCCCCGCCCCGCTGGGAGCAATGGCCGATGCCGCCGAGGTTCCCGGCCTCATCTCGGCTCGCGTCCCGACCGCGGGCTCCCTGGTCTCGGTCCCACCCGCGGCCGTCGCCTCCGGCGTGCGCCTCTACACCTACCTCAACCCCCAGGGCGGTCTGGAATCGGTCGCCTACGACCCCTCCACCGGCGCGACCATCGTCTACGACCAGACCATCTCCTACAGCCTCCAGAACCAGAGGTTCCAGGCCGGTCCGGGAGCCACGCCGCGCATTGGCTCCAGCGCCGCGGACGGCATCGTCAACAATCCGAGCTTCAGCCTCCAGCCCGGCCGCGCTGATCCCAACATCGGCATTCCGCTGCTCAACCAGGCGAGCCCCTCCTACAACTCCCGATCCAACCTCGGCCTTGGCTTCTCCCCGACCTACGGCACCCCCTCTCCCTTCTCCGGAACACCCATGAACACCCTCGGTAGCGGCGCGGGAGGTCCGACCTCTCCCTTTACCGGAACGCCGATGGGTACGCTCGGCGGTGGCGGCTCGATCTCCTCTCCCTTCTCGGGCACGCCGATGGGGACCATCGGCAGCACCCCGTTCGGCGGCTCCACCGGCGGTGGCAGTTCCCTCGGTGGCGGAAGTTCCTTCGGCGGCGGAGGACCGCTTGGCGGTGGTAGTTCGCTCGGCGGCGGGGGGTCGCTCGGCGGCGGGGGGGCGCTCGGCGGCAACCCCTGAGTTCCGCTCGGAACCTGATCATGCCGAGAACCGGAGTCTCTCCCTGACCCCGTCCGAGTCGCCCGGAAACACCAGCACCGGGAATTGCGGAGCCAGGTCCAACCAACCTGACCACGCCTCCCTGAGCAGGGCGGGATTCGGCATGATCGTGAGCGTACCCTGTTACCAACGCTTAGCGGCGTCATCTCAGTAACGCCGCCTCGTTCCCGCACTTGCAAGACGCCAAGACGATGTCAATCCTCGCGGAGAGCCCCGTGAGGCACGTCAACTGCACGTGCCCAGTATTCCCAGGCCGGAGAATCCGTCGGATTCGTTTTGTCGGGAAACCCCCCAAGAGTCCCGTAGCCTCGATTTGGAACCCGATTCGACCAGACATCCGGGACGGATCGATCTTGCGAGACCGGACAATTCGACCGATTTTCCGGAAACTTGGTAAAATCACTGGATCGCCCAAACTCTAGAAGTTATATACTACAGCAGGCCTCGGCTCTGGGTCGTGGTGATTTGGCTCCGGGTCGACGGTAAGTGATTCAGGTTGAGAACTACTCGAGGAGCGTGCAGCACATGTCCTTCCGAATGATTCTGGGTGCCGCCGCGGCGGCCGCCCTGGTTGCTTCGTCGGCCCACGCCCAGTCGAAGCAGATGCCAACCCCGCAGGCTCCCGGCAAGGCGGCCCCGGCCGCTCAGGCCCCGGTGGCTCCCTCGAAGGTTGCTCCGGCTCCGGCTCCTGCCCCTCAGGCTCCGAGCAAGGTTGCCCCGGCTCCGGCTCCTGCCCCTCAGGCTCCGACGAAGGTTGCCCCGGCTCCGGCTCCTGCCCCTCAGGCTCCGGCGAAGGTTGCTCCGGCCCCGGCTCCTGCCCCTCAGGCTCCGGCGAAGGTTGCCCCGGCTCCGGCTCCTGCCCCTCAGGCTCCGGCGAAGGTTGCCCCGGCTCCGGCTCCTGCCCCTCAGGCTCCGGCGAAGGTTGCCCCGGCCCCGGCTCCTGCCCCTCAGGCTCCGGCGAAGGTTGCTCCGGCCCCGGCTCCTGCCCCTCAGGCTCCGGCGAAGGTTGCCCCGGCCCCGGCTCCTGCCCCTCAGGCCCCGGCGAAGGTTGCTCCGGCTCCGGCTCCTGCCCCTCAGGCTCCGGCGAAGGTTGCCCCGGCTCCGGCTCCTGCCCCTCAGGCCCCGGCGAAGGCGACTGGCCAGTACTGAGCCAGGCCCCCGGTTTCTTCCGGCATCGCTCTGCGTGATCGTCCCGATCCGCCCAGACCCCAGGAGATGCGTTCTCCCGGGCTCTGGGCGTTTCTCGTTGCGCTCAGCTCATCGGGTGACGAGACGCGATCGCCCGACGTATCATGGCGGCCGGTCGATCGAATCGACTCGCGCATGTCGTCGGATTCCAATGTGTTTATCAATCCATCGAGGAGCCACGGATGAGCCTGATGCGCAGCGTCTTGACGATGATCGGCCTGTTCCTCCTGAACGGACCGATTCCGGCCTCCCCACCGGACCGTCCCCGACCTCACATCGTCCTGATCCTCCTTGACGACCTTGGCTACGGCGACCTCGGCTGTACCAACCCCGAGGCGAAGACCGTCACCCCCCGCATCGACCGCCTCGCCGCCGAGGGCCTGCGCTTCACCGATGCCCACGCCCCCGGCTCCGTCTGCGTCCCCTCACGCTACGGACTGCTCACCGGCCGAGACCCCTGGCGCACTTCCCTCGATTGGCAACGCCAGGCCATCATCGAGCCCGACCGCCCGACGCTCCCCTCCCTGCTCCGAGACGCCGGCTACACCACCGCCATGGTCGGCAAGTGGCACCAGGGGTTCGACGGCGGCATCGACTTCGCCTACGACCAACCCCTGACCGGCGGGCCCGTCGATCGCGGCTTCGACACGTTTTTCGGCATGCACGCCTCGCTCGACATCCCCCCGTATTTTTACATCAACGACTCCTCCGTCGTCGCCCCCCCGACCCTCACCATCGACGACCACGTCAGCCCCGCCCCCTGGTCCCGCATCCAGGGGGCCTTCTGGCGAGCCGGCCCCATCGCCCCCGGCTTCGTCATGGAGCAGGTCCTCCCTCGATTCACCGACGAGGCCATCGCCACCCTCGACCGCTTCGCCGCCGACCGCCCCGGCGACCCCAGCTTTCTCTACCTCGCCCTCACCGCCCCTCACACCCCCTGGCTCCCCGACGATCGCTTCCTCGACCTCGGCGGGGCCGAACTCTACAGCGCCTTCGTCGCGCACGTCGATCACGAGGTCGGCCGCGTCCTCGACGCGATCGACCGCCTTGGCCGTCGCGATGACACCCTCGTCATCCTCGCCAGCGACAACGGCCCGGTCTGGGACTCGAAGGACATCGACCGCACCGGCCATCGTTCCGCCGGCCCCTTCCGCGGCATGAAGGGCGACGCCTGGGAAGGCGGCCACCGCATCCCCTTCCTCGTCCGATGGCCCGGCCAGACCCCCGAAGGCACCACCACCGACGCCCTCCTCAGCTTCACCGACCTGCTCGCCACCTTCGCCGCGATCGTCGGGCGCGACCTCCCCGACGACGCCGGGGAAGACAGTTTCAACCTCCTCCCCGTCTGGCGCGGCCAGCCCCCCGACCAGCCCATCCGCGACACCCTCGTCACCCAGTCCTCAAGCGGTGTCCTCGCGGTCCGCTGCGGCCCCTGGAAGCTCATCCCCATGCTCGGCAGCGGCGGCTTCTCCCTCCCCCGCCGCCTCGACCCCGAGCCCGACGGCCCCACCGGCCAGCTCTACCACCTCGCCTCCGACCCCTCCGAGCAACACAACCGCTTCGCCGACCACCCCGAGATCGTCGCCGACCTGACCTCCCTCCTCGACCACCTCCGCGCCTCCGGCCGCTCCCGCCCTCCCACCGCTGAGTGATCCCGAAGGGTTCGAAACGGATCCTTCCCGCTGGGGTGGCCGGGGTCCGCGCAGCGGCCCCCGGGGGTCCGTGGCCTGTGCGCTCTGGGCCGCCGTGCGGACCCGGCCACCCCGATGATCTGTCTTCCAGGCAATTGGGCGATTCCCCATCCTCCCGAGCTGCGTTCCTCATGAACCCTTTGCCCGCCCGCCCGGCTGCCGGGCCGGGCGTGACGGATCGCCTCGGATCGATCAGGAACCCACCGAAACCGCCTCCCTCTCGCCGCCTTGCCGCGATCGCCCGGCCCGCCGCCAGCCCGATCAGGCCGACGCCGACTGCGACCAGGCTCGGCGGCTCCGGAATCACCCCCGCCCGGGTCGCCGCCCTGAACGTCGCCATTTGCGCCCCCGAACTCATCGAGAAGTCCCCGAGAGTCGTTCCGTTCACAAGGCCGAGGTTCAGCCCCGACGTGCCCGAGACGGGACCGATCGCCGATCGAAGGTCGTAGCCGAGCAGGTCCGGCGAGACGACGCCGAAGATCCCGAACCCCGTGGTCAAATTCACGAAAAACGCATACGCATTGGTCCCACTGTCGATGGTCGTGTTGAGCCACACCGCGATGTCATCCGTGAATTCCGCCACGCCGATCCCCTCGACCTCGACAAACGTCGGGGCGACCGGGGTGAAGAAGAACCCACTGGATTTCGTCACGACGTCACCGTCAGTCGTCAGTGACAGCACGTTCCTTGCTGTGTCGGTGGTACGCAATCGGCCTTGGATGAGGGGAGTGTCCGGCAGACTGGGACGCCGGTCGATCGAACCGCGGGCGGGAGTCCGCTCCGACATCCCTGGCCTTCGAGGCTGTGCGTTCGCCCGGGACCCGCCTGCCTTCTCCTCCCCAGTCTCCGGACCATCGGATAGGCCTCGAGCCCGCATCACAAGGGCGGAGCATCGACGATGGGCGCGGTCACCGGGCAGAGCGTCGGCATCGACATCAGCGAGGATTTTCTGGACGTCCACCTCCACCCGGCTGGTGTCCCGCGGGAAGACGTTCAAGCAGGCGATGACGGCGTGCATGCGGAAGCTGCTGGGCTGAGGAACACGCTGGTGGCCCGGGGCCAGGTCTGGGACCGGGCCCGTGCGACCTGATTGCTGCTTCAAGGCCCAGCCTGGGTATGGTCAGCGAGGCGTTCCGACCGGGCGCCCCGTGGCTTCGCGATCTGCCCCCAAAGGCGTAGCGTTCGAGGTCTCCCGCTGGGACGTTGGCTGGGGAGGAGGCGCTCAGTGACACTGTGGTGTGATTAGTTCGCGGTCGCGTCCTCGTCAGGGGATTGGGGGGCGTTCTCCGGCGGAGGCTCGGAGCCGGGGGCCTTGTCCGCGGTTTCCTCGCTGGGTGTCAGGCTCAGGCCGACGAGCCAGGTATCCTCCCCGGCCAGGTACGGGGAAAAGCCGCGTTCCACTCCGGGGTTCCACAGCGTCGCGTAGTTCGTCGTTTGCGAGACGGGCTTGTCGTTGTCCGTCATGGTCACGTTCATCAGCAGGAAGGAGCCCGTCGAGGCCGGGACGACCTCGGGACCATCTCGGGTGTCGATTAGCCCCAGCGGGATCTCGAATTCCACGATGTAACCGTCCTCGGTCCGAGCGGTTGCGACCGACCAGTCCTCGTTGCCGAAGTCGGTCGACGCGGTGACCTGCCGCCCCGCCACGTCGGCGACGAGCTGGAACCCCTCGCGGTTGCCGCGCGAGTCGAAGGCCATCTCGGGAATCAGGTCGTTGGCGACCAGGTCGCCATTGAGGAACAACTCGACGTCGTCATTGAAGAACGGGGCCGCGGCGTCGACCTCCTGATCGTCGATGAACTGGTCACGGACCTTGAAGGCGAGGAAAAGCGAGTCGGTCGAGTGGGCCGCGTGCAGCGTGTAGCTCAGGTCGGCCGGGTCGGACTTGATGAGGTACGGGAACCAACCGGTCGTGGTGGAGGGGGCGTTGACCAGGTTCAGGAGCCGCCCCGGGTTGCTCTCCGAGTCGAACGTGATGGTCGTGCCCGTCCAGTATTCCCCCGGCTCGATCCGGCCGTCGGCGATCGGCGAGGCGGCGCGGAAGGGAGCCTCGATCGTCATCGGGACCGAGGGGGGCGCCTCGGGGTCATCCGGCCGCCCTGGGCCGAAGCGATTGGCCCGCAGGAGCCGGGCCGATTCGAGCTGCCACGGCTCCTCGGCCCGATCCAGAACAAGAGCGAGCAGCGTCTCGGCCTCCTCGGTTCGTCCCCGGTTGCGAAGCCCCCGGGCCAGGCCGAGGTATCTGTCGATCCGTGCCTGGAGATCGGCCCCGGGCTGGGATTCTTCCCACCGCACAAGTTGTTCGATGAACTCGACCGTCGCGACCCGGTCGAACAGGGGATCGTTTCCCACGAGGACGCCAATAAGGGGTCCGGGGTCGTCCTCGCCCCCAGCCCGGACACGTTCGAAGGCGCTGAGGATTTCGTCGGCCGCGACGTCGATCGCACCGGCCTTTGTGAGCGAACGGAATCGATTGCTTCGAAACATCTCGGTGAACGAGCCGTCATCCACCTCGAGCGCCCGTCCCCAGTCCTCGGCGGCTTCCGCATGGCGACCTAGTTGATCGAGCGCGGTGGCCCGTCCCGAATACGAGGAGAGGAGGTTGACGAGGACCTCGGGGTGCTCCTCGGACAATCGCTCCTGAAGCGTCAGCGCCGCCTGGTACGACGCCTCGGCCTCCGCCATCCGGCCGGTGGCCCTGTAGAGGGCGCCCAGGTTGTGGTGGCTGTTGGCCAGGCTGGTGCGGTAGTCGGGGACCTCGGGGTGCTCCTCGGACAATCGCTCCTTCAGCGCCAGCGACGCC